>PKTC01000397.1 GCA_002869305.1 Marinilabiliales bacterium | reverse complement strand
ACCGGTTATAATATTTTATCGGACAGTTTTAGTTCCGAGTTTGATAATTTGTATAATTCTGAAAAAATAATATCCCGGGAAATCACAAGCCATTTTAAACCGGAAGAAAAGCACAAAAACAATACAGATGATTTCTACATAAACCCTATTGCTTATTCATACTATCTGAAAGGGAAGTATCTGCTTTATCAATGGAATAAAGATGAAACAAAAAAGGCAATAGAAAATTTTAACAAAGCACTGGAAATTGTTCCCGGCTATGCACTGGCTTATGAAGGATTAAGTTCAGTGTATGCTCATATCGCACTAAACCGTTACGACGATTTTAGAACTAATATTGAAAAAGCTGTACAATATGCAGAACGTGCTATTGAAGCAGATAGCAGCATTCCGGATGGGTATGTTGCCAAAGCAATATCTACTTTTTGGTTAGGTCAGTTAAACCTTCCCTATTTCGAACAAAATATTACCACTGCACTCACCATTAGTCCTTGCAATGCCGAAATCAGGATGTTCAATGGAATGGTATTTTTATTCAAGGGTAAGTTGAAAAGAGCATTAAGTGAGTTAAAGCTAGCTAAGCAGTTAAATCCATTGTCGAGTGGTCTCAATCTGCGTTTAGGTCTTATTCAGTATTTAAACGGAGAATACCAGGATGCACACAATACTTTTCTTTCCCAGTTAAAAGAAGATTCTTATAAAACTAATTATTTATTGCGACTAGCATGGTGTAGTATCCATTTAAAACAATATGATAAAGGTCTCGATTATTTACAAGATACAAGTAAAGGCGATGTATATTATGGAATGTCTTATGCGTGCTACCTGGTAATCTATCAGCATTTAAAAAACGAAGAGAAATTCTTCGAATATAAAAGTATTATTGAAAACCTGGAAAAAACAGATCCATCATATGCATACAATCATGCTGTATTGAATAAGTTACTTGGAAAGTACGATGTTGTGGTGCAATACCTTGAAATAACTTTACAAAATCCGCTTACCCTTTTTATGTTTTTTCAGTATGATGAATTTTGGTTAGAATTACATGATTATCCACCTTTTATAAAGCTAATCGAAGAAAAATATAATACCAGAGGTTCCCAGCTGATGCGGATAGATTCCGAAACCAAAGAATATATTGAGATCAAAGACGCTGACTTTTTATATGCAGAAGCCCAGGACAATTATACATTAATCGCGTACAAAGAGAAAAACAAGATCTCCAAAAAAATACTAAGGGCCACACTTTCTTCCGTCGAAAGCCAAATCAATACAGAAAATATTATCAGGTGCCACCGCTCCTACCTGGTAAATTGTAATGCCAATTATAATTATACTAAAACAGAGCATAAAGCGCATTTACATCATCCTGAACTAGAAATTCAGATACCCGTTTCGAGGTCAAAAGAAAAGGAATTAAAAGAGCTTTTGAGCTAAGAAAAGTTACAATTCGCCACAGAATTCTACCATTCGCCACATTCAAAATTCATTTCACTACAAACTGATTCAGTCTACTACATATAAAAGGTATTCGGTTTATTCTCTCCGTATTTTCGAGTAAGAATTAAAAATATCCTGCTCGCAGGAATTAAATAAGGAGGAATAAAAAATGAAAACATTAATGCTAAAAACCACAGTTCTTTTAATTACGCTTCTTTCTTTAGCATATGCATCGCAAGGCCAGCAAACAGGTCGCGATATTATGCTTAAAGTAGATGAGCAACCCGATGGTGAAACCAGAAAATCTACCATGCATATGGAATTAATTAACAAGCGTGGTAGCAAAAGGGAAAGAACTATGCAATCCTATTCAAAGGATTATGGAAAAGACAAGAAAACAATTATGTTTTTCCAGCAACCTGCCGATGTAAAAGGCACAGGTTTTCTAACATGGGATTACAACGATGATGATAAATCCGACGACCGATGGTTGTACTTACCTGCCATGAAGAAAACACGTCGTATTAGCGGAACATCAGCCAAGAAAGAATACTTTATGGGTTCTGATTTTACCTATGATGATCTAGGAAACCGCGATGTAGATGCCGATAATCATCATTTAATTAAAGAAGAAACTGTAAATGGCTTCGAATGCTGGGTTATCGAAAGTACTCCAAAGGATAATGATGACTTATATTCAAAGAAAGTTGGATGGATACGCAAAGATAATTACATGGCTGTGAAGGTTGAATATTATGACAATCAAGAGCGATTATTAAAAGTTCTTGAAATCAATGACCTTAAAAAAGTGGATGGCTTCTGGACTGCAACAAAAATGACCATGAGCAATCATCAACGAAATCACAAAACCATTATACGATTTGAATCCATGTCTTTCAATGAAACCATAGACGATAATCTATTTACAGTAAACATGCTCGAAAGAGGATATATCCAGTAATCATGAAAAAGTTTTTGATCATATCGCTATTATTCGTTACCAGTTTCAGTTTTGGACAAAATCTGGATGCTATGCAATTTCGTGGATTTGTTGACACGTACCATGCAGCACAAATCAGTCATTCCAACAACTTTCTAGCATCGCGCTCCAGGTTTCGTGGCGAAATGGCCAAACTAAACGGAAATTCATACTTCTTTGCTTCCATCAATGCGGTTTATAATTCAACTCTTCCTGAACTTTCTCAAATTCAATTTCGTGAAGCTTTTATGGAATACTCCGGAAACCATTGGGGTTTTAAAGCAGGAAGACAGATCATTATCTGGGGAAAAGCCGATGGTTTAAAAATTACCGATGTAATTTCTCCTATGGATCTTACTGAATTTTTAGCACAGGATTATGATGATATCCGCATGCCAGTGAATGGAATTGTCTTAAATACATTTGGTAACAACTGGAAACTCGACCTGGTATGGATTCCACTTTTTGAAAGTTATCTCCTTCCAGGCGCAAATAATCCATGGGGAATAGATTACTCTGAATTTGGAGTTACATTGGACGAAGCCAATGAACCAGAATTCAATTTATCCAATATAGAGTATGGCGGTAAATTATCGTTCTACCTTTCAGGTATCGATATTGATATTTCTGCCTTACATACCTGGAATAAAGCTCCGGTATATAGTTACTCTTACGATAGCACCTCTGCGTTGCATATAAAACCTGAACATCATCGTATGGGATTTGTAGGTTTAGGATTTTCCAAAGCACTTAACGCTTTCATTGTACGAGGTGAAGGTGCCTTTAATTTTGATAAAAGCTTTACACCTAACATCAATGATTATGATGAAGGTATACTGAAACGAAACAGCATAAACTATCTGGTAGGTATAGATTGGTATCCTGGAAGCGAGTGGACCATTACAACCCAATTTTCCGATGAATATATCATGCATTATACCAATGAAATTGATCTACCAGAGCATTCTATGATTTCAACTTTTGGAATTAGCAAAAAACTGTTTCGCAGCACTTTATCTCTTTCTACATTCGGTTATATCGATATTAAAGAAGGAGAATTTTTTAAACGTACCAGTGCAGATTATTCTGTATCTGATAATATCCACATCATTGGAGGAGTAGACCTTTTTTATGGTGATGAAGGAACCTTTGGTCAGTACGAAGATAATTCACAGATGTGGATCAAAGCAAAATTTAATTTTTAAAACACATAAAAACTAAATATCATGTTACTTAATATCGAAAAAATAAACTCACGATTTGAAAGAATAGCAAGCAAGTTATTAAAAATGCGTTGGTTATACCTTTCACTATACATCGTTGCTATCATAGCATGTATGTACGGATCTACGCTGGTAAAAATAGATACTTCGAACGAAAACTCATTTTTAGCCAGCGATTCTATCAATATTCAAACCGATCATTTCGAAGAAATCTTTGGAAACGATCAGTATGTTATTGTTTTATTGGAAAACGAAGATCTCTTTTCCTTTGAATCCTTAACTCTTTTAAGGGAATTACACAACGAATTAAACGATAGTGTTGTATTTGTTGAGAGGGTAACTTCCACTCACGATTTGGAATTTACTGTGGGCGATGAGTATGGAATGGTGATCGAACAAATTGTTCCAGATTTCATCCCTCAAGATCCAACTGAATTACAAAAGATCAAAGGAAAAGCGTTTAGCAAAGAAAACTTTCGCAAAAGAATTATTTGCTAAACGCTTTT
>PKTC01000463.1 GCA_002869305.1 Marinilabiliales bacterium | reverse complement strand
AATTGGCATCTTTCAGCAACTTTGGCCGATGAAGATATATTTTTTGGTAGTTTAGATTCAAATGCTGTTTACTTGGGAACAGACCCGAAGGAACGGTGGTTAAAGAATGAATTTATGGATTGGGGAATGAAATATTTTCAACGAGATACCGCCTGGGCATTTAAACCATATAATCGAAACTGGGAATTTTCTGATGATCGTAAATATGCATGGTTTGACGAATTATTGGAAACACATATGGGAGTATGTCGTGGATCAGGAGTTTTAAAAAGGTATGATGATGGGTGGAAAATAGTGCATTATAATCTGGCTTTAACTCTTCCAAACGAAAAAATGAATAATTACAAAAAACTAATAGGACTAAAAAAGGATTGAGTCAACATTTTAAAAATGAATTTCCTAATAATTAGTTTCTGTCTTTATAATTAGAGATTAAATTCATAATTTTAATAGCTTTTTCTAAATAAATAGTTTAAAAATAGAAACCCCTTTAATAATGAGGAAATTAGTTTTCATGATCTCAATATGTGCACTAATTCTGTCAATTAGCGCATGTAATCGCTCCCGATCTGATAGGCAATATGTTAAAAAAGTAGAGTTGAATCAGGAAAGTATTGCGGTTGGTATCTTCAAGGCTACAGGATATGATTACCCTTACATAGATTATATCGCACAAGCCTTAAATATTGATGGTGGAATTGTATATGTTACCTTAAACGAAGCAGATCTTTTAAAGACCAAATTGGATAACATTGATGTGTTGATTTTTCCTGCAATGCAGAAAGATCAGAATATGGATAAGTTGGATGATGAGGTTGCAGAAATAATTCATCATTTTGTTATTGAAAAAGGTAAAGGTGCTATTAGTTTAAGCAATGGTGGAGAAATTTTAACGAAATCAAAAAAGTATCAATCACTTGATTTAGTGGATATTGAATTAACTGACCAGGTTTATGATAAAATAAACTCGGGAATTATACAAATAGTCTTGTCTGAAGAAGGAAAGAAGATGTTTCCTGAGCTTTACGATTTTGAAAGTGTAACGGTTGATTACCATTTTGGGCCAAAAATAAACATATTGGATACAATATCTGATATTCAAATACTTGCAAGTTCAGATTCGGAAAAATCATTCCCGGTAATAATAAAAGCCATGTGTGGCAGCGGCAAACTGGTAATGGCTAATATTCATCCCGAGATAACACCAGGTATGCGATGGATGATTCCAAGAATGGTTCGTTGGTCTTTTAATAAAGAAAGTATTTCTTATGGTAGAAATGTATTTCGCCCAAACTTATTTGATAAGGAAGTAGAGTTGAATGATGATTTAAATACGAAAATAGAAGAACTTATTACTATTCTTGATGAAGGAAAAAAAGATGAAGTTATTTCTGCTTTGGATGACCTACAACTTATTTATCCTAGAGTTGCTGCAGAAAAAGTACGTTCACTTCTAATAAAAAAGAATAATGATATAAAACTTCGTGCTGCAAAATTTTTAGTAGATCTGGAGTATACGCAAGCTTTGAAGGATTTTGATGATGTAATAAAAAGCGAACGAAGTAAAAAAGTAAAAGAGCAATTAATTGCTTACAGGAATGAGTTGGAAAACATGCTAGAACAAAACTAATGTTTAAATGATAAACATAATATATTTATTAATAGGTGCTGCTGCGGGTTTCGCAGCAGCTTGGTTTATTGCAAAATCTAAATTTATTGGTTTAAAAGGTTTGTCAATAGACGAATCCGATCAATTGAAGAAAGAATTGGTTGATCTTAACTCGGAGCTTAGAATTAAAGAAGATCGATTCAATATGCTTCATGAGAATATACTTGAACTCAAAAATAAGCTAAATGATAAGGAATCTCAGCTTTTAATTCATCAAAAGAATCTTGTTGCAAAGGAATCTGATTTAAGACATTTAACCGAACGATTAACTGAAAATAAAAAAGAAGTAGATGAGTTACAAGCGAAGTTCAGAATAGAATTCGAGAATCTGGCAAATAAAATTTTAGAAGAAAAAACAGGAAAATTTACTGAGCAAAATAAGAAGAATCTAGACGAAATATTGAATCCACTTAAAGATAGAATACAGCAGTTTGAAAGAAGAGTGGAGGAAACTCATAAAAAGGATATTGAAGATCGGGCATCTATTCAAGAACGAATTAAAAATCTGGTTGAAACAAGCAATCAAATAAGTGAGGATGCAAAGAACTTGACAAGAGCATTAAAAGGAGATTCTAAGGCTCAGGGAAATTGGGGTGAATTAATATTGGAAAATATATTGGAAAAGTCCGGTTTGGTTAAGGATCGTGAATATTTTGTGCAGCAATCTTTTAAAGATGACGCAGGCAGTCGATTTCAACCGGATGTTGTAATTAAATTTCCTGATAATCGAAATATAATTATCGACTCTAAAGTATCCTTAACAGCCTATGAGCGTTTTGTGGCTGCAGAAAGTCATGAACAGCAAGAAAAAGCATTAAGTGATCATATTATATCAGTTAAAAACCATATTAAGGAGCTTAGCGAAAAGAAATATCAGGATTTAGTTGATATTAATTCACTTGATTTTGTGATGATGTTTTTACCCATAGAACCAGCTTTTTTAATAGCTATTCAACGAGAACAAGAGTTGTGGAATTTCGCCTATAAAAAGGGAATCATATTAATAAGCCCAACAAATTTAATAGCAGTTTTAAAAATGGTTTCTAATTTCTGGGAGCAGGATAGACAAAATAAAAATGTATTAGAGATTGCTCGACAAAGTGGAGCATTATATGATAAGTTTTTAGGATTTGTAAATGACCTTCAAGATATAGAAAAGAAAATAGATGGTGCCAAACAGGCACATCAAAATGCAATGAAGAAACTCTCTACTGGTAAAGATAATTTAGTAGGTAAAGTTGAAAGAATTAAAAAGTTAGGTGCTAAAACAGAAAAAGAATTACCAGAAGATTTATTTGAGGATTAGAGGATAAAAAAGAGAAATAATCTTGGCTATTAAAGAAATACTGCTGATAGGAAATCCTATTTTAAGGAAAAAATCGGAGAATGTTCATCAGTTTGATCATGAGCTTTTATCTGTTATCTTAGATTTAAAAGATACACTAATCGATTTTCAAAAGCGCAAGAAAATTGGAAGAGCCATAGCAGCACTGCAGATTGGAGAACTAAAAAAGATTATCTATTGTAATCTACCCGATCGAGCTTTTGCACTTGTTAATCCCGAAATAACATGGCGAAGTAATGAAACTTTCGAAGTATGGGATAGCTGTTTTAGTTTCGATGTAGCTTTTTTTGTAAAAACAGAAAGGTTTAAATCAATCACAGTCAAATATCAAAACGAAAAAGGTGATTTGATAGAGGAGACATTTCAGGATGATCTTTCCGAATTACTTCAACACGAAATTGATCATTTACAGGGAATTCTGGCAACTGATAGACAAATTAGTAAACAGGATATTATACTTCGCGATGAGTGGGAGAAAATGTTTTAATAACTTTCCTTGCTGAATAGAAAAAAGTAGTTTATTGAATAGGCAGAATAAGACTGCTTGGGCAAATTAATGTAGTTTTTTTTGATTACTTGAAATTTCTAATCATTAAAAGAATAACTATTTCATCATAAAACATGATGTATTGTTTAGTTATATTTGATTACTACCTAATACAAAATTTTAATAATTAAACCTTTAAGTAAGAGAAGAGTCAAATCAGTATTGTAATTTTGGAGCCAATAAAAATTGGATGGTAGCATACCAACAAATACAAGTTGATGTATTCATAAGTTTAATTAAAAATCTGGCATTATGAAAAAAGTGATCATCACGCTATTCGTTTTCTTTATAGTTTTTGCCATTAGTTGTGATAAAAATGATGAAGAAACACAAATATTTAATTTCGAAGTAAATCCAAAAGGAGAAACACAGGTTAGCATTGATTGGGAAGATATTTCAGATGCTGAATCCATTCGATTTACTATTGATACAGATAGTAACTTAATTGATTCGGTTGTGGTATCAGAAATTACTACTGAAACAAATACAATAACTTTGGATGGATTGGACCCAGTTACAGATTATCTTCTAAAAATTGAAGTTGAAAGATCTGGTGAAATTTTATGGAGTGAAATTCAAGAGTTTACTTCTTTCTATACAGTT
>PKTC01000132.1 GCA_002869305.1 Marinilabiliales bacterium | reverse complement strand
TTTCTAAATTATATAAGGGGCTGTTGTCAATACCATCATTTACAGTGACAGGAACAGTTAAAGTCCCAAAATAATTAGCACTCGGAGTAAGCTCATTATTTTCAACTGTATAATTTTCACCAGAATGTATACTTAAAGTAAAATCATCAGGATAAGAGTTATCGGAGTCAACTACAATTAAATCTTCCAGCTCAATGAAAATTGGAGTATTTTCTGTAGTGGAAAAATCGTTGGTTGTACCTGTAATTTCTGGAACCTGATTTACAACTTCAACACTGATGTTATAGACAGAGCTGTTATCTATTCCGTCATTTACACTTACTGGTATTATAAGTGTGCCTGCAAACCCTGCTTGAATAATAATTGTGTCGTTTTCAATTATATAATTATCTCCAGTGTTAATAGATAGTGAAAAATCTTCAGGATAATTGTTATCTTCATCAATAACGATTAAATCATCAAGACTAATTACAAACGAAGTATCTTTTGGCATCGTAAATTCTTCTACGATTCCTGTTATTTCAGGGATTTCGTTATAAATTAATCTCAATCCGTATGCAGATTCAGATTGCCCAGCTAACGAAAATTTAGAAAATAATATTACTGATTTATATTCTGAATGAATGAATACTATCTCAGCATCTACAGATGTAATTTCTTCAGGTATAATAAAGTTGTTATCAAATGAGCCCGTGGTATCAATTAATTGAAGAGAATATGATCCAGATAAGTAACCAGAAATTAATAGCCCATCTATAAAACTCATTCCTGATGTGGGATGAAAATTACTAGGGCTTGTATTCGCATAATTTGACATGAAACTTTCATCTAAGTTGCCATTCTTATCAAGTTTTACGGCATTGTCTGTGCCCCACGTATCAAGTAATATAATATTTTCGTCATCTAGCACACTTATATGATCTACTTCAAATCCTTCAGGGTAGTTAGGGTTGAAGTTCTCGTCAACTGTTCCGTCAATGTTAAGTTTTACAAAACTATCATAAGCTAAACTATTAACTTCAGTAAAATAAGAGTGAAATAAAATACCAGATGAAAGAATTCCCATCCCATATCGACTACCCGCACCATTAAAATCTGGAATGCTGAAACTCTCATCTTTGGAACCATCAGAATTTAACCTAAATACCCCATTTGGAGATGAAGCAAGTATTTTGTCATCTTCAAGAAACTCAAATTTCCCAACGAAATAAGAAGGATCCACAATACCCTGCCTTTCAAATCCTTCATCGATTTCACCTTTTTCATTTAATTTGTACAGCTCATTCCCTAAAGCTATATATATTGTAGTATCGTTTTTCATTTTAACTTGAGAAGGGATTCTTCCTGTTGCTGCATTGCTTGTAAATGAATCGTCAAATACAAAAGTTGTATTAACTGTTCCATCTTCGTTAATCATTGTTAATTTGCTAGTTTTTACGTTCCCTACTCTTAGAAAGTCACCTCCTATAACAAGCATATCATTGTGAAAACTACCTGTTTTATAATTTCCAGGACTTCCAATTTCTGGCATAAAAGTAGCATCCAATTCTCCGCTTCTATTATATCTAGATAAGCCAAATGCATTTCCTTTTAGTGACAAACCATTAGAAAGAAATTTTTCATTAGCAGAAAACTCTAGGGTGAGATTGTAATCATTATAAAGTTGTATAGCATGAAATGATTCATCTTTAGCACCTAAAGAATCAAGTCGATAAACATATGTACCTGAAGAATCAGAGCTATAATAATGAAAAGCCTCATAGTAAATGGTTGAATCATGAATAAAAATTTCACTTACCGCGCCATTTATGTTTAATGGGGTCTGAAAAGTAAAATCTCTGTCCCCATCTGCATTTAAACGAATAAAAGCAGGAACCGAGTTATCACCGTTAAATGAATTCAAATAGCAATCACCAATTAATATTTTCCCATTTTCTTGAATTGTAATTGATCCAATACCATCGTCAGTTCCAGTCCCAACATCAAAACTTGCGTCTAAATTACCGTCTGATTGGAATCTTGCAATGTTATGTTTTTCAACTCCTGATATTTCCGAGAAGCGTCCGCTTATAATAATCTTATCATCTTGCAAAGCAATATCGGTTAAATAACTATCAAATGAATTTGCTTGATTGAATGAATTATCAGGAGATAAGTCACTATTAAATCTGTATAAGGCAGGTGTTGAAGTAGTATTATCAATCTTTCTTGATCCTATAACAACGATTTTATCATCTGGTTGTATTACGAAAGTAGTGATGCTCTTTAAAGTATCAATTGTTTGTAGAACAGAACCTTCAGAATTTAGTTGTACCAGCTTATCGTAAGAGTTTATGATAATATTTCCTGCTGATTGAATGCCAATGTCATAAATTTTTCCTGTAGAATCATAACTAAACGTTTCATCAAGAGATCCATCTTCATTTAATCGGATTAAAGAACCGATACTATCTGATTCGTAATAATTAAAACTTCCTCCAACCAATATCTTACCATCATTTTGAGTTTTTATATCGCGAATATCTCCAAAAGTAATGGGTGTTGGTAAACTGAAAGTTGGATCAAGTTTTTGAGCTGTTGTTTTTAGGCTAATTGAAATGCAAGCCAAAAGGGCTACAAAGAGAACTTTTAATTTCATAAGAGTGTTAGTTAATAAATTGAGTAATAATCATTTTTAAACGAGCGAATGTAGTAACTAATATTAATATTTACAAAACTTTCTTTTGGCTAAATTAAGTTATAGGTTTCAATACTTAGTCGAAAGAAGTATCTAATAGAAAAGGATTTAATATGAATAAAAATTCCGGTCTTTCAAAAATTTTGAAAGCCGGAATAAATAATTGAAATCCGAAAATTAATTCGTCTTTCTAATATAAATATCTCCACTAATGGTTTCGAGGAAAATTCTTGTTCCTCCTTGGTTTAATTGCTTGCTCAATTCATTTTTACCGTAGTGATGATAGCCATCAGAAGTTTCTTTGTTAAATTCAAAATCACTATACATTCCCCCTGTAATGGTGCTTAATTCCAGATCAGCATCATAATCAGCTGGCAATGATAAATCAATAAATCCACTTATGGTGTTAATATCCATTCTTGCCAGAACACCATTGATATCAATATCACCGCTAATGGTTTTAATTTCCAGTTTATGGCTCTTTGGAATTTTAACTTCGAAAAACAAATCCATATTTATTGAACAATCATAAATTATCGTTCGACCTTTATCGTTCTCTTTTACAATTCTGTTCGATCTGTGTAAATCATCTAAATCTTCAATTTCTGATTCGATTTTGATTCCTGTCGATCGTTGTTTTTGATTTAAACTGAACTTATCATTGTTTTCATTATCGTTAATATTAACGGTTATTTTTACATAAACTTCGTTTTTATCCCAGGTAGTAACTTTGATCTCATCGGCAAACTGAAAATCAAGACTAATCTCATCTTCAGTGTTAATAGGGTAGGTTTTTTCAATCACTTTTTGGCTATAAACTATGTTTGAAAAAGATATAAGAATAGCCAGAACATATGTAAATACAATGTTTTTCATAATATTATTTTTTAATTGATGATTATGGAAAAAGAAAAGGCTGTTTAAGGACTTTAACTATGAAAGCACATGAGTTAAAAATTTTAAACAAAAATTTGAGATTCCGAAAACAGCCCGAATAGAGTAATTTTTTACGTAGATAGATATTGTCATTAATTGTAACAGGCTTAATATCGACTCCTCCGCCATTAATGGTTCCTTTAATCTTTTGTCCTCCACCAATATAGTTTAATCCGTCTTTTTCTTTTTTATTAAAGTCGATATCGAAATTAGTGAATATTTCACCATTAATAGTACTCATTTCAATATTAGCTGGAGTATTTGCTGGTAGAGTAATATCAATAATTCCGTTGGTAGCATGCAGAGAAATTGGTGAATTTTGGTTTACCATTCCAAAATCAATATCAATATTACCATTTGTAAGACTTAAAATTACCGGTCCGGTAACATTTTCAAGCACTATTCCTGGATTTAGTATAGAAACTTCTAACTCACTGCTAAAGTTTTTAACTTTTACGTCATCACTAGCATAGGGGCTTCTATAGTCTAATTTAAAATTAATTCCCTTTGGAACCTTAAAGGTATAGTGAGCGTCTTCTGCTTGCTTACTAGCACAATCTATTTCGATAA
>PKTC01000303.1 GCA_002869305.1 Marinilabiliales bacterium | reverse complement strand
CAAACTTAATGTCGTAAATTATTTTATGAGTTGGATGGTTGCTACATTAATGAAATTAGAAAATTGACATACCTGTTTTATAAGTGAAAAGCTCTAGTGCTTTCATTCCTTCTAAAGAATTACCTTTTTTATTGAGAGCAGGACTCCAAACAGCAAGGCTTAATTGATTAGGAATAATGGCTGCAATTCCTACGCCCACGCCACTTTTACTGGGCATCCCAACTAGGTATGCAAAATCACCAGCTTCATCATAAGTGCCGCAAGATAGCATTAAGGCGTTTATTCTTTTAGCCTGGCTTTTTGTTAAAATTCTGAGATCCGAATTAGGGATTAATCCATGATTACTTAAAAATAGGAATGATTTGGAAAGTTCTTTGCTGGTCATTGTAATCGAGCAGTGATGAAAATATACATCCAATACTTTTTCAACATCGTTTCCGATGTTATGATGACTACGTAAAAAGTTAACTAAGGCGGCATTAGTGAATCCGTTCTCTCGCTCTGAATTTGCTACTCTTTTATCGTAATGAATATTGTCAGAACCACAAA
Organism: Marinilabiliales bacterium; assembly: GCA_002869305.1. Classification (GTDB taxonomy): domain Bacteria; phylum Bacteroidota; class Bacteroidia; order Bacteroidales; family UBA12077; genus UBA12077. The sequence goes on along the minus strand of PKTC01000303.1, from coordinate 3,668 downwards.
GAGATCTTATAAAATCCAATAATTATGCATAAGGATCGTCCAATAAACTTATGAGCAGATCAGTAATTACTAATGCCCCTGCATTGATAAAGGGATTTCTTGGAATCCCATTTTCATATTCAAGCTGAACCAATGAATTGAATGCATTCCCAGAAGGTTCTCTACCAACTCGCTTCCATATATCTTCACCTAATTTTGAAAAGGCCAATGTTAAACTAAAAACTTTAGAAATGCTTTGAATGGAAAATTTTTCATCTACGTCACCAATAGAAAATGATTCTCCATGAATGCTTGATACCGTTATCCCAAATTTATTCGCATCGATTTCAGCCAATGCAGGAATGTAATCTGCAACTTTACCTTGCCCAATCAGTGGTTGTACTTCGTTGTATATTTCTTTAAGTACTTGCTTATAATCATTCATAGCTCTAATTCTATAATGACCAAATGTAATAGAACTAATTATTTAATAAAAATTCTGATATCTTTTCATTCACAAAGCGAGCATATTCTGATCCAATTAAATGTCCTGATTCTGATTCATAAACCTCGATATTCGGATAATCTTGAGCTGCTTTCCTGGCAAATTCACTGTCTCCAACAATTGGATCATTTGTGCCCAAGAATAATAAAATAGGTAAATCCATATTGTTTTTTTGCTCCATTTTTTAGTAAAAAGTTTAGTAGGCCAGTAAACAATAAAAATGCAATCCATCTAATGAAATTAAGTATTGTTTTCATTCGTTTTAACTTAAAAGTTTATTTTGATCTTTTATGTTTAAGTATTTTCAAACTAGAACCTAAAACTCTTTTTAGGAGAATGCTAAAAGCAGAGTAAAGATGGGCTAAAGATAAATTTAATGATTTTTCAACCCAGCTTCCTGAAGTTTATTCTTGTCAATTAATTGTAGGTTATTAAACAAGCTGTTTTTATCGTTTAATAGTTTTTTTATTGCTCTTCTCGTGTTATTGCGCGGATTACTTTCGGCATTCCGGATGCTATGTGCGATCAATTTAAATTGAGTAGTTAAATCCTTGTTTAAAGATCTAGGGCTTAACCGAACAGATAAAAATTGATAATATAATTCTCGTTCATATCTATAATACCATTTTATACCGGAAACACTTAAAAATTTGGTGTGTTTTGCTTGCATAGAAATATCTAATCCGGTTACAGGGCATCTTTTAATGGATAAAGAAACAGGTTTTAAATCGTTAGGGTGTATGATGTGATTAAAAAAATCATATACCTTGTTAATTAGATTATTTTCCATGGCAAAAATTTTAATACAAGTTATTGATTATGACATCATCGTGTCAAGTTTTGGCAGAAGAATTTATCAAATAGTTTTCAACTATATAATCATGCACTGTGCATGCTAGATTCAATATGCATAGATTAAACCACTCGGCTTAAATAGAAAAAAATAGGAATATGATGTTTTAAAATTGGTTATTCTAGTTTTATCTTGAAATTAATGGAGATATGGGCTAAAACCAAATTTTTTTAAAAAAATTTGGTAAAGAAGTGCTTATTATCTTTTATTGTATGAATAATTTTAGATTTGATGAAATGAATCCCAGGAGCAATAAAATAAAAAGGTTAAAAAAATACCATAAATGGCCAGGACTGATTATAGCATTTATATTATTGTATTATGCTATTACTGGCATACTAATGAATCATAGAGAATTAATTTCTGGTTTCAACATAACCCGATCATTACTTCCAAATAATTATAGTTATGTAAATTGGAACCAAGCTGCTTTAAAAGGAAGCATAGAGTTATCAAAAGATAGTACGTTATTTTATGGAAACATTGGGATTTGGTTAACAGATTCTACTTACAGCAATTTTGTAGATTTTAATATTGGATTTCCAGAGGGAATGGATAATCGTAAAATATTTGATATACATTTAACAGATAACCACCATTTATATGCAGCAACTTTGTTTGGTTTATACAATTTTAATTTCGAAAAGAACCATTGGCAAAAGATTAAGATTGATGTTGATATAGAACGTTTTGTTGCTGTGACAAGTAAAAATGATACAGTGGTAGCAATGAATCGTTCTTACGTTTTTAAAGGACTAGATACTGGATATAGGACAAAATTTGAAAAGATTGAAATAAAAGCCCCTAAAGGATACAACAATAAAGTTGGATTATTTGAAACTATGTGGCTAATTCATTCAGGAGAGATATTTGGGCTACCTGGACAGCTGTTTGTAGACTTTTTAGGTATTCTTATAATTATTCTTTCATTAAGCGGGATTACTTATTTCTTTTTTCCACAAGTAATTAAAAGGCGTAAAAGAAAAGAAAAAAAGGTAAGTTTATTTGTTGCTACACAAAAATTTGCTTTAGTGTGGCATAATAAAATAGGAGCTTGGTTTTTAGTATTCTTTATTTTACTTGCACTAACGGGAACATTTCTACGCCCTCCATTATTAATACCTATTGCTAATACCAGAATTCCCGCTATTAAATTTACACATTTAGATCAGCCTAATCCATGGTATGATGATTTAAGAGACATATTGTACGATAAAGAAAAAAATCTGTTCGTTTTAGCAGGTTACAACGGTTTGTATGAATTAAAAACTTTAACGTCAGTGCCAAGTTCATATCAATCACAACCACCGGTCAGCGTTATGGGTATAAATGTGTTGGAAAAGTATAATGAACAGTATTATTTTATTGGTTCCTTTAGTGGATTGTTTTTATGGCATCCAAACAAGGATTTTACTTTTGATTTTATTTCAGGAAAACCATACCAGGGATTATCAAATGGGAGGCCATTTGGTTCGTATGCAATAACTGGTATAATAAAGAGCAAAGATCTTTACATTATTGATTATGACAAGGGCGTCCTAGCACACAGTAATTCACATCCGTTCCCTAAAATGTCTGAAAATATCATTGAAAATACGCCGATGTCCTTATGGAATTTTGCTTTGGAAGTGCACACTGGAAGAATATTCAGTTTTTTATTAAGCGATTTTTATATTCTAATAGTTCCCTTAACAGGTATTTTTACAATAATAGTATTAATAAGTGGTTATTTGATCTGGAGAAGAAGAAAACGTCGCAACTAAAATTGTTCTGGCTTTACCGAACTATATGTGAGAAAAATTTTCTTATTGTCCGGTTCTTCCAGTAGTAACTAAAAAACCTTTATCAAATCTCACGAATGATAAAGGTTTTCTTATTTTTAGTAGTAGCGTGGATAGCATGGAATTGAGGGTTATGAATTGCATTGAAATGCTTCTCTTAGCATATAATTCTATATCCTGTACTTCACAATGTTTAATTAAGTTTAAACCATAGTGCAAAATAGTGTAATATGAAGCTATATACCACAATGATTGTTCCAGCAGGGTTCCAGTTATATGAATTTTCAATTTCAGCTTAATTTCAGATAATCTATATACAAACTACAATTTGCTTAATCTATAAACTTTAGAATCTTTAATTGTGGCCTGAATAATATTACAATATATTTAAAACATAAATTAAGAAGAATATATTCTTAATATATTATTGCATGTTTTGATAATGAATTATTATTCCAATAGGTAATTGCTGAGTTTAAAAATTCACAATAATATATCATTTAAATAACTAATGAAGTGGTTAAATACTGGATGTGCTTTTGTTTAAATT
>PKTC01000356.1 GCA_002869305.1 Marinilabiliales bacterium | reverse complement strand
ATTGGATTTTACTTGAAAAACCCACTCCGCCACATACTTTTCCAGCTTAAACACTCCAATTAACCAACCCGAGAGTATTGCCACAAATAAGCCTGTCAAAACATATATTACTGTAACCTTCCAGCCAAACAACCCTATTAAAAGTACAATAGCCACCTCATTAATCATTGGAGCTGCAATTAAAAATGAGAATGTAATTCCAATTGGAATTCCTGCCTCGACAAATCCAAGAAATAGTGGTATAGCGGAACATGAACAGAAAGGAGTTACCATTCCGAGCAAAGCTGCCATTATGTTTCCTGTAAATAATGATTTCCCTTTTAATGCCGCACGGGTTTTTTCTGGCGAAAAGTAAGAGCGTATAATTCCAACAATAAATATGATCAGAATTAATAATAAAAATACTTTTGGTACTTCGTAAATAAAAAACCGTAACGCTTCAGTAAAATGCCTGCCCGTTTGCAAGTTAAAGATTCTATCAATAATGAAATCGGTAATTAGTGACAAGTATTTATAGAATATAAACCATAATCCTATAAAAATGAGTATTAAAACAATCTTTCTTTTTATATAATCTAACATCTTAATTCCTTATTTTCAATTTATCTCTTTAGTTTTTCGTTTCTTGTCTCTTGGCCTTAACATGCACATGCACGATCCTGTTAATCTTTCCGATTTATCTATAATTAATGGGTAATTATCTCTTTCCCATTCGACTATTCCTCCAGCCATGTTAGCAATATTCTTTTTCCCTTTCGATTTTAATAAAAGAACAGCTTCTTTGCTTCGTAATCCCGCTGCATCGGCAAAAATGAGTGGTTTATGGTATGGTAGTTCTTTATACTTATCCTCAAGAATACTTAAAGGACAAAAAATTAACTCCTCCACATCAAATATCTTGAAACGGTTCATGTAATCTTCTCTAACATCAATTAACACAGCACCTCTTTCACAAAGTTCGACTGTTTCTCTAGGAGAAACATGCAATACTCCATCCGACATAATTCCAAATCCTTTAAAGAAACTTTTCATCGTATCACATAAAATAGATTATTGTATAGTACATTCCTACCGATATAAAAATACCTGCGGCGATATACCTAAACCATTTTTCAACTTTTTGCAGACCATTGTATAGCTTTCCTACTCCCGAAACAGTAAATGCAATTAAATATGCAAATACAATAACCGGCAATCCCGTTGCCAGTGCAAAAACTACAGGCAGGAGCAATCCCTTTGTACTTGAAATGGTCATAGGCATCAACAATCCAAAAAATAATACTCCACTATACGGGCAAAATGCCAGAGCAAAGAGAATTCCAATTATCAAAATGGACCAGAAATTTATTGCTCTTTTCTCAGTATACTTTTGAATTAAATTATTTACACCTCCATTTCTAAAACTTAATATTCCGAGCATAAAACCTCCAATTACAATCAATAGAGGACCTAGCAGTTTCTCCCCCCACTGTTGAAATATTGAGCTTATTTGAAACTGACTTGCTCCAAAGAAGAAGAGTAATCCGATGGTGGTATATGATATTGCTCTTCCCAGAGTGTAAATTAAACCATTTCCAAAAACCCTCTGTTTGTTGTCAATATTCTTGCCAATATAAGCAATTGCTGTAATATTGGTTGCAAGTGGACAAGGGCTTATAGCGGTCATGAGTCCAAGTACGAATGCAGAAATTATTGGGAATTGTGCATTTTCAAATAGCTGTTGCAGAAATTCCATATTATTTTTCTAATAGTGGATCAATCTTTGATTTTAATATATCTTTTAACTTGTCAGGATGACTCCTGGCATTCAAAAAAGCATCTGTTGTAATGTTTTCTTTTTTATCCCCCGCTACAATTAAAAGAGTTTGCCCTGAAACATTTAGTTTCTCAGCAATTTCTTCTGAGTCTGCTTCATCAAGGTTTATTGTTTTAAAAACAATATCTTCATTTTTCAATTGTGATGTATAAATCTCTTCCAACGCTTCTTTTGTCACATTTTCAACTGCCATGCACGTTACACATCGTCTTGTGTAATGAAAATAATAAATTTCAACTTTTACTTGATTCAAGAATTTATTTGTTGTTTTTCTTTCTTTACCATGAGTGGAATTACACACAATTCCAGAAAATAGAATAGCAATTATTGAAAATTTTAATACTAACGATTTCATATTTTTCTTTTTATTGAGTTAATATCTTTTTCATTTCTTTCAAGTTTGGAACTCTTCCTTTAATAAGAACTTCTCCATCAACCACTAAAGCCGGGGTAAACATAACTCCATATTCCATAATTTTTTGAATATCTTCAATTTTCTCTACAGAGGCATCAAGATTCAATTCTTCTACAGCTTCTTTTGTGATTCTTTCTAATGTTTTACATTTAGCACATCCTGTACCTAATACTTTAATATCCATAATAATATTTTTGTGTTCGTATAAATACGAACTATGTATGTAAATTTTTTTAATTAAATAATTCTTTAAACTGTATTCTGGCAAATTCCCAATTTTCTTTATTTATGCAATATTTAATTTTAGGTGCCTCTATTTCTCCCTGAATTAAACCAGCGTCTTTTAATTCCTTTAAATGCTGTGATAGTGTAGATTTGGCTATAGGCAATACATCTGTTAGATCTCCGCTGTAACAACACGATTGTTTGGATAGCAATTCCAGTATATAAATACGCACCGGATTACTAAGTGCCTTCGCAAATCGAGCAAGCTTAATTTGTCTGTCAGAATAGATAGATTTCTTCTCCATTTCAGTTCGTAAATTTACGAACAATACTTAGACAAGCAAATTTTCTGATGTTTTTTTGTTATTTAAATAACATTGTAATTTCCTCATTTTATGAGATTTAATTGCGACATGCTATGAAACATGATATAAATCATCCAAAAAAATTTGGTCAGAAATAAAACTATTTGTTATTTTGGTATTGAATTACTTTAATTCTTATTTTAAACAGACAACAAATTAATTACGATGAAAAGACAAATAATAGAAATAGATGAAGATAAGTGCACAGGTTGTGGTGAATGTATTCCAAATTGCCATGAAGGTGCATTGCAAATGATTGATGGAAAAGCCAGATTAATAAGCGATTTAATGTGTGATGGATTAGGAGCATGTATTGGTCATTGCCCTGAAGGAGCCATTGAAATCATTGAAAGAGAAGCTCAACCATACGATGAAATTACAGTAATCAAAGAAATGGTTAAGAAAGGTAAAAATACTGTTATTGCTCACCTTGCGCATTTAAAAGATCATAATGAATTTGGTTTCCTTAAACAAGGTGTTCATTGGTTACAGGAAAATCAATCAGAAATAAATTTTAAAGTCGAAGAAGTTATGGAAGCAGTACACAATGGATCAAAACAAGAAGAAAGTGCGTGTGGTTGTGGTGGTCATGAAGTAAAAGTTGAAGCACATCATCACGAGCATGCTCATGCAGGAGGAGGTTGTCCTGGTTCCATGTCAAGAGAAATTAATAAGCCGGAAGCAGTAAAAGAAACTTTTAGTGGCGATATACCTTCTGAACTAAAACAATGGCCAGTTCAGATGCATTTAATTAATCCTGCTGCATCCTATTTCCAAAATTCGGATTTATTATTAGCTGCAGATTGTGTTGCATTCTCGCTAGGTGATTTTCATGGTAAATTCTTAAAAGGAAAATCTTTAGGAATTGCATGTCCAAAACTGGATGCTAATAAAGAGATATACATTAATAAACTGGTTGCTCTAATAGATGAGTCAAAGGTCAATACAATCACAGTAATGAAAATGGAAGTGCCATGTTGTGGCGGTATTTTACAAATGGCACAAATTGCATCGCAACAGGCATCACGTAAAGTTCCAATTAAATCGATGACGGTGAGTATTTCGGGAGAGATCTTATCCGAAGACTGGGTTTAGAAGAAATCAATACACATAAAATATCTTAATAAGCATAGTTGAAATGATGCTTAAATGGGAAAGGTACATTCATTAATCAAATATCAATATTATTAATCATTTAAAAATAAATTAAATTATGAGTATGTTTTGTTATCAATGTCAGGAAGCGGCTAAAGGTATAGGTTGTACGGGTGCTGTAGGCGTATGTGGAATAAAGGATGATGTTATTCATTTACAGGACCTGACTGTTTATATACTAAAGGGAATTTCTCTTTACAGTGTGAAAGCAAGAGAAAATGGCATTGAAGATGAGGAAATCAATAACTTTTTCTTTACAAGTTTATTCAAAACCATTACAAATGCTAATTTCTCAAAAGAAGTTTTTGTAAAAGAAATCAAACGAGCTCTAGTATTGAGAGGAAAAATTAAAAACACACTAATAGAAAAAGGAATTACTATTTCCGACATTAATCATGATACTGTAAGCTGGACAGGTTCAACTTTGGAAGAATTTGAAGCCAAAGCACAACAGGTAAGTGGTAAAATTGATGCTCCAAACGAAGATATCCGATCTTTGCGAGCACTTATTCTTTATGGTCTAAAAGGATTAACCGCATACCAGGAACATGCTTTTAACCTAGGATTCGAGGATGCAACCCTACATGCTTTTGTGCAAAAAGCTGTTGCTGCGCTAGTAAACGACAACTTAACCGTTGAAGAAAATATAGCTTTGGTAATGGAAACAGGTAAATTTGGTGTTGACGTAATGGCTTTATTGGATAAAGCAAACACAACTACTTACGGTAATCCTGAAATTACTTCAGTAAATATTGGAGTAAGAAACAATCCCGGAATACTTATCAGCGGACATGATTTAAAAGACATGGAAGATCTTTTGAAGCAAACCGAAGGAACAGGAGTAGACGTTTATACACATAGCGAAATGTTGCCCGCCAATTATTATCCTGCTTTCAAAAAGTACGATCATTTTGTTGGTAACTATGGAAATGCGTGGTGGAAACAAAAAGAAGAATTTGAAAGTTTCAATGGCCCTATCCTGTTTACAACTAACTGTTTAGTTCCTCCAAAGAAGGATGCAGGATACTACGATAGAGTTTATACTACAGGAGCTGCAGGTTTCGACGGATTTCCGCATATTGCAGACAGAGAAAAAGGTGGACAAAAGGATTTCTCACAAATAATCGAGCTTGCTAAGAAATGTGCTGCTCCTATTGAAATTGAAAAGGGAGAAATTGTAGGTGGTTTTGCACATAATCAGGTAATGCAATTAGCCGATAAAGTTGTTGATGCTGTTAAATCAGGAGCTATAAAGAAATTTTTTGTAATGGCTGGCTGCTATGGCAGAATGAAAAATAGAGATTATTACACTGAATTTGCTGATAGATTACCTAAAGATACTGTGATTCTTACAGCTGGTTGTGCTAAATACAGATACAACAAATTAGAGTTAGGTGATATAGGCGGAATTCCTAGAGTTCTAGATGCAGGTCAGTGTAACGATAGTTACTCTTTAGCTGTTATTGCTTTAAAACTGAAAGAAGTTTTTGAGTTAAACGATATAAATGAATTACCAATTGCCTATAATATTGCATGGTACGAACAAAAAGCTGTAATCGTTTTGTTGGCGCTACTTTATTTGGGTGTTAAAAATATTCATTTAGGACCAACGTTACCTGCGTTTTTATCGCCTAACGTAGCAAAAGTTCTAGTTGAAACATTTGGTATTGGGGGTATTACAAATGTCGATGATGATATAAAAATGTTTATGAATTAAAATTTATATAATTACATATGTCTATATGAACAAAATAAGACCTGATAGGTTATACAGATACAAATCAGGTCTTTATTAATCACTTACTAACGTGATGTTTTTTATAAAAATTCTTACATTTGTTCATATTTAAATCATCCAATATGCATCCCAGGGTTCAAAGAGAAAAACGTATTCTTGAAACAATGATTCATACATATTGCAGGGAAGTTCATAAAGCTTCTGATTTATGTGTTGAATGTGAAGACCTCATTGAATACGCCGAAAAAAGATTACTTTCATGTCCTTTTCTAAAAGATAAACCAGTCTGTTCCAAATGCGATATTCACTGCTATAATACAAAACAAAAGGATAAAATAAAGGCAGTAATGCGGAAAGTGGGTCCTAAAATGATTCTTACCCACACCTTTGATACTATTTGGTACTATTATTATAAATTTATCCATAAATCTCAAAAAGCATCATGATTATCCGAAACCTTGAAAACTCACCAAAGGTTCCATTTGATCTGGAAGCATTTACTTTACATTCCGAAAAGCATTTAGAGTTAGTTCATTTGCAACTTAATCCACAAGAGAAACTCGAAGAACATAAGAACCCCTTTGATGTTATATTCTTTGTTGCAGAGGGCAAAGGTATTCTTAGTATTGAAGGAAAAAATCATAAACTAAAAACTAATGATGTAATAAAAGTTACTTCTGATAAAAATCGAGCCTGGATCAATAATTCTAATACTGACTTAAGACTTTTGGTAATAAAACTTCTTTAATTTGATTTTGTTTATCGGGAACAATCTTATATATTTCGAAAAACTAAAATCAAAAAAAATGAATAGAATAATTTCAAGAATACTTATTGTTTCTTTTATTATTGGATCTATTTCATGCCAATCAGGTAAAGAAAAATTTAATGAAGAAGAATACATAAGTTCTATGAATGAATGGAAACATCAAAGACTTGAACGTTTAAAGTCTGAAAATGGTTGGTTAAATTTAGTTGGACTGCATTGGCTAAAGGAAGGTCAAAATCCTTTTGGTAGTAATGAAGCAAACAATATAGTTTTTCCAGAAAATGCACCTGAATTTATAGGAACCATTATCCTTTACAAAGGAAATTTAAGTGTGCAAATTAACGAAGATGTTGAAGTATTTATCAATGATTCATTATTAAAGGAGCATTCGATACATACAGACTATGATGAAAATACAACAATGTTTCGGTCAGGATCGTTAAGGTGGTATATCATTAAACGAGGAGATCGATATGGAATTCGACTACGAGATATAAACAGCCCATTAGTAGAGAAAATTACTGAAATTCCTTCATTTCCTGTTGATTCAAGATGGAGAATTGAAGCTAGATTTGAAAAATTTGAAACACCTAAAGAAATAGCTGTCCCAAATGTATTAGGAGATGTGGAATTTGAAAAATGCTATGGATTATTAAAATTTAAAATTGATTCTAAGGAATATGAATTAATGCCTTTAGGCAATGGAGTAAAAAATGACTTTTTTTTAATATTTGCAGATGAAACAAGTGCTGAAGAAACTTATGGAGCTGGTAGATTTTTATCGGTTTAAAAACCTGACGAAGATGGAAATACATACATTGACTTTAACAAGGCAACCAATCCTCCCTGTGCATTCACCGAATTTGCAACCTGCCCGCTTCCACCCAAGGAAAACATATTGACGGTGAAGATTTTAGCAGGAGAAAAAATCAATGAACATTTCGGACACCACTAAAGATTCATTCATCATTTAAAAATAACAAATCCCAAGCTTTTTACTTGGGATTTTTTTATTTCAAGTGTTTAATTATTCTTCATTAACATGATATTGAACTCCCCGATCTATCAGGTATTTCAAAATATATTCAAAGTTACTCTTATCAACACCAATATATTCAGGTGGACAAATTCCCTTATGATTAATTTTTCCTTCTGCAAATAAATGTGCAATTGCAGTACAAGTATAACCTGTTGTTCTGGCCATGGAAGTCATGTTCGTTACCTTGTCATACTTATCAAAAAGATCATACGTGTACTTCTTTTCAACTCCTTTCTCCTTCCCTTTAATAATAACCCGAAGCATTGTAAAATCTTCTTCACCCTTCTTTAGTTCCCAAACAGGGAAAAGTAGTTTTGCGGTAAGGTCTATTGGTCTTACCTGTTCTCCATTAACCAATAATGGGTCACTTGAGAAGAAACCTGTTTCTCGCAGTACTTTAATATAATTTACCGTTCCAGGATATCGCAAGGTCTTTTCAATCATATTTGGAATCTTCATGGTTTTAATTAATGTTCTTAACCCGTCAGTATTCCATGCTTGCAAAGATCCAATTGGCTCAAAATGCTGTATTTCTGCTTCAGACAAAGCTTCACGAACAACCAATTCTCCATTCAAGATATATCTTGCTGGACGAATATATTCTTCTAACACATCCATAGGAGAAAATACTGCCTTATACTCATATGGCCATTCACGCTTAAAAGGTAAACCTCCACCATAACATTTGTAACTTTTAACTTCCATTAATTCATTGTGATAACCAAGAATAATATTTCCCATTCCAGGAGCAACCCCTGCATCAATTATGGCTGTTACATTATTTTTCTGAGCAAGTTCTTCTAACTCAAAAGGATCTTCCCTGAAAAAAGATATGTCAATAATATCTTTCCCTGCCAGAATAGTATCTCTCACTGTTTTATAACCCATATAACCAGGCAAACAGCCTATAACCAAATCAAAATCCTTAACAATTCTCTGAACCTCCCCATCTTCACTAAGATCCGTCAGAACTGTTTTTATCTTCTTAAACTCTTCCAGCTTTTCAAGATTTGTATGGTTGATATCAACCGTTGTAACTTCAAACGACTTAGAAAGATCAACCGCAATTGCCTTACCTACAAGTCCTGCTCCTAAAACTACAATGCTTTTCATAACAGATGGTTAATTTATTTATATGTAAAATTATAAAACTTTTCAATATCAGACCTACTTACTTTATCAATATCAATTGATATTCTTATTTCTTCTACAGGCACGTCACGATTGGATGTTGGCTGTGCTGCGATTGAATCAACCACCTCAAAACCTGACATAACCTGCCCAAAAACCGTATACTTGCCATCCAAATGATGTGCCCCTTTATAATTCTGAACTATGTAAAACTGTGTACTATTTGATTTCATTTCTGGATTAACATCATCGCCCCTACGCGGAGCTCCAATCGCTCCATGAACATTTAAATGATTTGGTAATATTTCTGCCTGAATAGGGTCTTTTATAACTCTAGGATCGTAATCTATAGGCTTATTTCTGGTTTTATAATCGCCTGACTGAATCATAAAATGATTGATTACCCTGTGAAAAGTTATGTGGTTGTATACCCCGGCTTCAGATAGCTTAATAAAGTTTTCCTTGTGCAATGGAGTATCATCAAACAAGAGAAAAATGATTTTACCATACTCAGTATTTATAGTAAGCAAATAGTCCATCTCATCATTTGTCCTTTCCTGACAAAATGAATGAACACTTAAGAAATTTAATATTAATATAAATATGACCACTTTAAATTTCATACGCTAACCCATTATCATACCAATAATGGTTGCGGATAAAAGAGAAGCCAGCGTTCCTCCAATCAATGCCCGCAATCCTTGTTTTGAAAGAAAACCTCTTTTATTAGGAGCTAATCCACCAATTCCTCCAATCTGGATACCAATTGATGCGAAATTAGCAAAACCACAAAGCATATAAGTAGCCATAATAATTGACTTATACTGAGTAAAACTTCCAAAAACAGCATTTCCCGTTGATTTTAAGTTGGCCAGACTGGTATATCCTACAAATTCACTCGCTATCAACTTCTCACCTAGAAGCCGTCCAACTAAAGCCATATCTTCTTTGCAGACTCCAATAACCCACATCAGCGGTGAAAACAAATATCCTAAAATAAACTCAAGAGATAATTTATCGTGTTGGCCACTCGTGGCATTTGCTATTAGTTCATTAACATGCACCCAAGAACCAACTTTTGTAAATATAAAATTGATCATAGCAATAAATGCAAAAAACACCAATAACATAGCACCTACATTAGCTGCAAGTTTTAAACCTTCAATTGTTCCATTAGATAAAGCATCTAAAAAATTCGATCCAATATTTTCCATTTTCACATCGGCTTGTTCCTGAATTTTTTCTGTTTGCGGCATTAATATTTTTGAAACGACCACTGCTCCCGGAGCAGCCATAACCGATGCTGTTAATAAATGCTTAGCAAATAAAACACGTTGCACAGGATCATCACCTCCTAAAAATCCAATATATGCAGCTAATACTCCACCAGCTACAGTAGCCATACCTCCAATCATTACCAGTAACATTTCAGAATCATTCATTTTCGGTAAGTAGGCTTTTATCATTAATGGTGATTCTGTTTGACCTAAGAAAATATTCCCTGCTACAGATAAACTCTCAGAACCTGATAATCTCATAGCTTTAACCATTACCCAGGCAAATCCTTTAACAACAACCTGTATAACTCCCCAATAAAACAAAACACTTGTTAAAGCTGAAAAGAAGATAATTGTCGGAAGTATCTGAAATGCAAATATCATCCCAAAAGAACTCATATCCATTAAAGAACCAAATAAAAATTCGCTACCAATTTTGGTAAAATCAAGTATTTTGACAAAGATTTTTCCAACAAACTCGAAGAAATACGCCACAAAAGGAATGTACAATATGCTTATGGCTAAGATAAGCTGAATTGCTAATCCTTTACCTGCAACAAGCCAATCGATTTTTTTTCGGTTTGCACTAAATAACCATGCTATCATTACTAAAACAAGCATTCCGAATAAGCCGCGGAGTATTGTAATTATGCTGAAACCCGATTTTTTAGCACCAGAAAGCAACACATTAGACTTTAATGCGTCTGGCGAATCCTCCACGACTTCTTCAACAACTTCTGGTTGAAGAATCATAGAATCTGATTGTTCTATAATCGAATCAGGAGAAGTAATATCTTCCTGTGCTTTTACTGATGTTTTTGTAATAACTACTCCTGCAATTACTATTACAAGAGAAAAGAGAATTAGTAATTTCTTCATGATTAAAATATAAGGTGGTATTTATTGTGACTCTCTTCTATTTATCTCCTCCTGGATAATCGAGGCCTTTTCGTATTCTTCTTTTTTAACTGCTTCTTCTAAAAGCTCCTTCAAACTATCTATATCTACGTCTTTGTATTTGTTCTCATCCGTCAACTTTGGTTTTTTCTTTTCTATATTGGTTGGTTCTTTTTTTACCGCTTTGGTTTCGGCTCTTTCCTGAATGTCAATTACAATTCCCGACTTTTGCAAAATATCTTCGGTAGTATAAATTGGGCATTTAAAGCGCAAAGCCAATGCAATTGCATCTGATGTTCTTGCATCGATTGCAATATCCTTTCCTCCATTGTTACAAATCAACTTTGAATAAAAAACTCCTTCTTCTAGTCTATAAATATTTACTTCTTTAATGCTAATTCCAAAGGCAATAGCAAAATTCAGAAATAGATCATGAGTAAGTGGTCGTGGTGGTTTTAATCCTTCCAGTTGGATGGCAATAGCTTGAGCTTCGAACCCACCAATTATAATTGGTATACGTCTTTCCCCATGTTCTTCCGTTAAAACTAAAGCGTAAGCTCCTGTTTGAGTCTGGCTGTAAGATATTCCTAATACATTTAACTTTATTTTACTCATAAAACCGGCAGCTTATCCATTCAATTTGGTTGATCCGACAACTTCTTATTCAAGAAATTAATAAAAGCAAGTTTAACAATTTATTTATTTAAAAAAAAACCATCGATATAATTTACACAACATATAATTAGAATTAATAACATTTTAGTAACTTATGAAATGATAATATAAATCGCTTTGTAAAAATTTTCTATATATTTATCTTAGCAATCAACTAAATAGAATAATTAATGAATAATATAAAAAAGGATTTCCTTGAAGCACAACAAATTCTATCTGAATTCATTTCAGATGACAAAAACTTTGAAAATATAAAATCAGCTGGTGATATAATTTTAAACTCTTTACAATCCAATAAGAAAGTAATTTCCTGCGGTAACGGTGGATCAATGAGCGATGCCATGCATTTTGCTGAAGAACTAACTGGTCGATTCAGAGATAACAGACCAGCCATTTCAGCAATTGCAATTTCAGACCCTACCCATATCTCATGCACTGCCAATGATTTTGGTTATGATTTCATATTTTCTAGATATTTAGAAGCCATAGGACAAGAAGGAGATACACTTTTTGCTATAAGTACAAGTGGAAATTCTAAAAATGTCCTGGAAGCATGTAAAGTAGCACAGAATAAAGGTATTAACATTGTTGGATTAACTGGTAAAGACGGAGGTAAATTAGCCGAAGTATGTGATGTTGAAATTAGAGCGCCAAAATCTGACTATGCAGACAGAGCGCAGGAAATCCATATTAAAATTATTCATTCACTAATTCATTATATCGAAGAAAACCTTTAGAAAATCTTTCCTTTATGTTAGTAAAAGCTTTCGGAAGTGCTGTTCAAGGAATTAATGCAACCACCATTACTATTGAAGTAAGTGTTTCACAAGGAATTAATTTTTATTTAGTTGGATTGCCTGACAGTGCTGTTAAAGAAAGTCAGCAGAGAATTGATTCTGCTCTTAGGACCAATGGTTTCAAGGTCCCCGGGAAAAAAATTGTTATTAACATGGCCCCTGCTGATATCCGAAAAGAAGGTTCTGCGTATGATTTACCTTTGGCTATTGGTATTTTAGCTGCATCAGAACAGATTAACTCTGAGGAAGTTCACAAATATATGATAATGGGTGAACTATCCTTAGATGGAGGATTGCAAAAAATCAAAGGAGTATTGCCCATTGCTATTCAGGCACGAAAGGAAGGTTTTAAAGGATTTATTTTACCCAAGGAGAATGCTCGCGAAGCAGCTGTTGTTGATGATCTGGAAATTTATGGTGTAAATAATATAAAAGAAGTAATAGATTTCTTTAATGAAGATATTTCTATTGAAAAAACTACAGTAGATACTCGAGATGAATTCTTCACCAATGTTAACAATTACGAAATTGATTTTTCTGATGTCCGCGGTCAAGAAAACGTTAAACGGGCTCTAGAAATTGCGGCTGCTGGAGGGCACAATATTGTAATGATTGGACCGCCTGGTGCCGGAAAGACAATGCTTGCAAAAAGAATTCCAACAATTATTCCTCCCCTGACATTGCATGAAGCTTTAGAGACCACCAAAATACATTCTGTTGCAGGTAAAATTGACGGAGATACGTCTCTGATGACCCATCGCCCATATCGTAGTCCTCATCATACTATTTCTGATGTGGCTTTAGTTGGTGGAGGAGGTTTCCCTCAACCCGGAGAAATTTCTTTGGCCCATAATGGAGTTTTATTTTTAGATGAACTGCCCGAATTTCAGAGATCCGTTTTAGAAGTGATGCGACAACCACTTGAAGATAGAGTAATTACCATTAGTCGTGCCAAGTTTACAGTTGAATATCCTGCAAGTTTTATGCTCATTTCTTCAATGAATCCTTGTCCCTGTGGGTTCTATAATCACCCTGAAAAAGAATGTGTTTGCGCACCAGGAAATATTCAACGCTATTTAAATAAAATTTCTGGTCCGTTGCTGGACCGAATAGATATTCATATTGAGGTAGTTCCAGTTTCTTACGACGAACTTTCAGAAGTTAAGCCTGCCGAAAGCAGTGAAAGTATTCGTGAACGAGTTATTTCGGCTCGTGAGAAACAATCGGAACGTTTTAGAGACAAAGATCAAGTTTACTGTAATGCTCAAATGTCGTCTAAATTAATTCGGGAACATTGTGAAATCGATACCGCAGGAAAAGCCTTGCTTAAAAAAGCAATGGAAAAACTAGGTTTATCTGCAAGAGCATATGATAGAATACTGAAAGTATCGCGAACTATTGCTGATTTGGAAGGAACCGAAAAAATCCAATCGTACCATTTAGCGGAAGCCATTCAATACCGTAGTTTAGACAGAAGTGGTTGGGGAAATTAGTTAATTATTTTTTGCATTAAGCCTGAATACGAACAAGTTAATAACTTCTATAAATCTCAGGTTAAAGGATTCATTAGAAAAGTCAGATAATTGAATTTAGTGTTTAAAAATGGTATCTTTGATAGAAAAGAAATTATGAAAAAATATATTCTAAGTCTTGCGGTACTTTTTTTCTTGGCAAGTTGTCAGGAACATAAATCCAGAAAACAAGAACAATCATCTGAAAATCATATCCAGACTGAATTATCTAAAGATATAAAGAACAATACTATATTCTTGGGTTTACGTTTTGGGATGGGAGGTGAAGAAGTTCATAATTATTTTAAAGATTTAGTTAGCCAGGAGAAACTCCAACTAATACCACATGAGTATATTTCAGACAAAGGAAAAATTTATATTTATAAATTTGATTTTGGAGAAGATGCTCTTTCGTTACAAAATGTGCTGGCAACATTTAAAACATATTATTTAAGTGACAAGCTATACAAATTAAGAATATCTGTTGAATCAGATAATGACTCAACCCTTCCACCACTTAAATCGAAACTAAAAGAAGTATATGTTTCAAAATATGGTCAAAAATATGTTACCAGAGAAAATATCTACAATAATAGTCAAGGATACGTGTGGATGGATGGAAATACAATGATTGAAATAAATGAAGGACTTAATAAAAATATTCTAATAATCTATACCGATTTAGTTGCACTAAAAGATAATGAGGAAAAGCCCCGGGAAAAACTAATGCGTGAACTATAAATACATTCTCATTATTATCAGGTAGAGCTATATAAGAATCTTACCGAAGGTATAATGTATATAATCATTCCAATGGTCTATTCTTTTAGATCTAATAAGTATAATATTATTCACAAACCCAATGGGTATAGAGGTATAACGAATTGAGAATAGTACGATTTATTTTGAACCCTTATAGTCGAATGCAATGAAATATATAACAATAAAACACCGAATGCTTCGGCATGCTCTTACAGCTCCTTTTATTTTTGGCGCTGTAATTCCGATTGCCTTGCTCGATTTATTTATTGAAATTTATCACCGGATCTGCTTTCCTTTTTATAGGATTCCATATGTAAAAAGAAAGAACTATATGAAAATCGATCGGCATAAACTTACGTATCTGAGATTAGGACAAAAAATTAATTGTATATATTGCGGTTATGCTAATGGAGTAATCCATTATTGGGCTAAAATTGTGGGTGAAACCGAGCGATACTTTTGTTCAATAAAGCATAAGGAAGATGATTTGTTTATTGTTCCTGATCACCATACAGATTTTATTGATTACAACGACCATGAAAGGTTTGAAGAAGAATTCGCTTCAAAACGAACTCCTTTTTTGTAACTTAACAATATTTAGGTACAATTTTGCGTTATTAAAAACTAAAAGATAAGAATCATGAAGAAAAATATCGTAAGCCTTATACTTGGTTCAATGATTATTCTTTTTGCACTTCAATCCTGCGAAGATGAAAATGAAAATGAAACAAAAATTAGTTCTTACAACTCTTCTGAAAGTCATAATACGGGACAAGACTGCATGAGTTGTCATAAAGAAGGTGGTTCAGGAGAGGGTGTTTTTACAGTTGCTGGTACAGTTTATCAAAGTAACCAAACCACAACTTATCCTGAGGCAACAGTAAAATTATATTCTGAGGCCAACGGCACAGAAACGCTTTTTGCCAGCATTGAAGTAGACCAACGAGGTAACTTTTATACTACGCAACAAATAGCGTTTGGTGATGGGCTTTATGCTAGGGTAGATGGAAGCTCAGGCACTAAATATATGGTTTCAAGCCTTACTACGGGTGCTTGTAGTAGTTGTCATGGGAACAGTACCGATCCTATTTGGGTAGAATAACCATATTCTTATTTACTATTGTGAAATGAAACATATGGAGCTAACTTGCTAGTTTGTCCGAGCCTATTCCATATAGTATTTACCGCTATTTCCCATTTTAAAGCAGAAACCCCCTCGCGCTCTCCAATAGCTCTATAAGCTTCGTTTTTATAATATATCTCGAGTCGGTCGTTTATTTGTGGGCTTATGGTTTGTAAATCTTCAAAGTTCATGATCATTAATTCTTCTTTTCCTTTAAAATCAAGTTCAATTCGATCTACATAAAGACGGATATCTGCAATACCAATAAAATCCAAATCGCCTCGCGAAGTGGTATGATAAATCTTAGAATTTATGTCTTCAAAAATAAGTTCTTTGGATTGTTCTTCGAACTTTTTACTAATGTGTTCAACTAACCAACTTCCCTCCCAGTTATACCAGTCCCGAATATTATCAAAATGCAATTCTCCATTACTGACTCTATCGAAAAAACCATAATCATCAATATGAATGTCGTAATTACATTGATTACATTTAAAATTATTGCCTTGTGCTCTAAAGCTATCTACGGTCTTGCATTCGGGACAGATATATAAAGCATAACTAATATGCTCCGCTCTTCGATTAGAGTGTATTTTTTTCATTTGCTGGCACTGGTAATCAACTTCATCATGCGATAATGAATTGACTATCTTTTCAAAAATCTCATCCTCCGTTAAAGTTTTCACCTGTTCGCTAGTAAGCAATAGTTTGTATTCAACCTCCAGTTTGGTTCTCCGCACCTTTCTTGCCCAACGTGGATTAAACAGATTCATTCCTTTCAGTACAGCCACAACAACAGGTACTTCAAGCATTTTTACTAGCCTTGCTGTTGAACTGTCCATATTCATTGTTGAACCTGCCCAATTTCGAACTGCTTCAGGAAAGATTCCTACATTGTTTCCCTGCTCAATAACTGCTATAATGTCTCGAATAACTTTCGTATCCCTCATATTTTTCTTTTTAGGAATCGTTCCTAAACGAGTTAAAAAGAATTTATTGACGCCACCACGCATGCTAGCATCAGAGGCAACAAATCTTGTAAACCGAGGTAAAAAGTTCCCAATTATAAAAGGATCCCAATGCCCAACATGATTACTTAGTAAAAGATATGGTGATTTTAGCTTTTTAACTTCTTTAGGTAAATTTCTTTTTATGCGATATAAAAACCCTACGATGTGGAAAACCATAAAAGTTAAAAATCGAATATAATATCTTGTGCGGTATACTCTTTTTTGTTTCATTCAACTCATATAAAATAGGTGGAAATACAAATATATTATAAAAAGGGAAAGTACATAATTGATCAATTTAAGCGCTTAAGCAATAATAATACAGTATTATTATCTTTGCTAATTCCAGTTACATAGTTTCCATAAAAAAACTACCAAGTTCTAGCTTGGTAGTTCATCTTTGATGATTATTAATTAAAACTTCCAACGCATTTTTACCCATAGTTCATCACCAAGTTCCCACCACCTATTTATAGAAGAGCGAGCATTATCATTGGAATAATCGGTTAAGAATTCTTTACACAGTTTGGTGTCTTCACCTTTTTCTGCATTAATTTTATCTTGTTTATACAATACCATAGCGCGAGTTTCGATGTGTTCAACCTCATTAAATACTCTATTTTCATATTTTTCAACTTCTGGTAGAATTATTTCTTTTGTTGATCCCCAATTAACCATAGCCAGACGATTAGCTCTTCGGTAAGCCCAAAGTGCTGATTCACGACTAAAATGGTCCTGACCACATATATAATAGCTTTCTGGTAAATTTAAATTACCACAATATATTGGAACCCGAGGGCTTAATTGCGGTACGTCCATGCTAAACCAAATTTTTCCACCAATTTCATCCGGAAGATCGTCGCGCAGTTGTGCAATCCATGAATAAGCACAATATTGAACTGAAATAGGCCGTTGGCGTTTTACAACATCCTCTTTTATTCCATTCAGCATTTTTCTTCTATCGTACGACAACCATGGATGAGCTGCCGGACTTATGATTGTATCAATGGATTCTGTACCATCATCATTTTTGGTTTTCTTGGCTATTTTTAGATTTTGAATCATTTCATATTCTGTACCATCGTATGTAGCTTTGTATAACTCAACAACCTGGCGAATATTTACTTTCTCATCAACTTTCACTGAAAAAGGTAATTCTTCGCTTTTAAAGTCAAGATTTAAACTTGGAGCCAAGGTGTTAAAAACAAAAAATTCCCGAATGGTAAAGGGTTTATCTCCGCTATAAACTTCCCAAAATTTAAATGGTTTCTTTCCATCCCAAAAATCCATCTTTTTAGCTACTTTATATACATTTTCAGAAGCCATAAAATGCTCGGGATCATTTAAATTTAATTCACCAATTCTGGAAATGTTTGCTGAAACTCCAACATGATCATCAGGAATTCGCTGTGCTGCCCAAACTCCTCCGATATTATCTGGTCCTTCACCCATTATTTCCATTTGCCAAACTTCTTTTGGATCCGCAATGGTAATACATTCGCCAGAATCACCATAGCCGTATTCTTTAATTAATTCGCCAATTAATTTTATTGCCTGGCGCGCTGTTGTGCATCGTTGAAGAGCGATACGCTGCAGCTCTTCAATTAAAAACAGACCATTTTCGTTTTTCAGTTCTTTCTTGCCGCCGAAAGTAGTTTCGCCAATGGCTAATTGTTTTTCGTTTAGGCAAGGATATGCAGTATTTAAATAAGCATATGTTTCTTTTACTTCAGGAATTTCGCCTTTCAACTCCATTCCATTCTTACTCCATCGAGTATGCGTATGCATGGTTCCCCAATAAACCTTATGAGTTGTGTCTCGCTCAAATTTCTGAGCAGGGACAAATTCGAGCCAGGTACGATAATAAGCATCGCAAGTATGAGCTGTTATTACTGATCCATCATCCGTAGCATCTCTGCCTAGCATTATACTTGTACAGCTTTCGTTATATAAATCTTCTTCGGTTTCTTGAGCAAAAGAAAATGAATTGATTAGCAAAGTTGTAACTAAAAAAATATTAACTTTTTTGAATACGTTCATGGTGTTTGATATTAAATGAAACTCAAAAATATAATAAAGTATTAGAGAAATAAAATGACAATAGGTTTAACGTGTTTGAATTATTTATACTGATCAGATTTTTATAAAGATTAAAAATTCCTATTCGAAAAAATACTTATCTTTAGTTCTGATTTAACGAACCTATATAATCATGAAAACATTTCTTACATCTACATTAATCTTTTTAAGCCTTACTTTATTTGCTCAAAACCGATTTGACGTGTTTTATATTGGAGGCAATTACAACTTTGTTGGAACTACGGATGCTAACCCCGATGAAAATTACGATGCTTTTATAATGAGTAATTTAAGTATTCCCATTATATTAAAGGACTCTTCGATTTGGTATACCAGTGTAGATTACCAGTATTTCTCCACCAACAATGAATACTTGGCAACAACGGTAAATCCTGTTGAACAATTTAATTTACATGGCATCATGCTTCGTACAGGATATATTCATCGATTTAATTCAAAACAATCATTGCAAGTGTTGTTTGTACCCCGTTATATGAGTGATTTTAATGCAGATTTTTCTAATTCGCTCCAACTTGGAGGTATTTTAATGTACGAAAAAGTTAAAAGTAAGGACTATACCTGGCGTGTTGGTGTTATCTATAACAATGAATTTTTTGGCACTTATATCGTCCCTGTATTCTATCTCGATTGGAATATGACATCAAAAATTAAAGTAAAAGGTTTGCTGCCGGTTTACGGTAAAATATATATGCAACCATCCGAAAAATTAGATGTTGGGTTACATTTCATTGGTTTAACTACTTCACATAGAATAAATGAACCTGATTACAAGAATTACTATGTTGAAAGAAAAACCATTGATATTTCAGCATTTGGAAACTTCCACCTTTTCGACAATATATTTATGGAAGCTCGTGCAGGATATTCAATATCCAGAGATTATGGTTTATACGCTAAAGGCGATAAGGTGGATTTAGGAATGCCACTTGTTAACTTTGGTGATAACAGGACTCGCACTAATGAAGAATTTGATGGAGGTGCATTTGTTCATCTAAGATTTATTTATAGTATCCCTGTGGATTAATAAGAAATAACAAGTATTAAACACCAAACCTCAGAATTTGATTACGACATTCTGAGGTTTAGTTTTTTAGTTAAAAATAGTTGCAATTAAGATTTTTCGTTTTTCTTTAGCAGCTCTTCGTATTGCTCTCGAATCGTTTCCATCTCCTCCATATTCTGCCTCATCTCTTCTTCTTTCTCTCTCATTTCCTGAGCTTGCTCTTTAAATTTGGCAATAAGTTCCGAATTATTCTCATTCATTCGGATCGTATTAAGGTTATTTGCAACATTAAAAGCAATACGTTTAATGAAATCAACCTCAAGAGCCTTAAATTTATGAAAGCCTGCTATTTCGATAATACCAAAGACCTTCTCATCAATGCTTAAAGGAACAACCAATAAGGCTTCAGGTCTTGCCTTTCCTAATCCAGATTCAATTTTAATGTAGTTCTCCGGGACATCATTTACTACCATTAGCCGGTTTTCATTGTATGCCACACCAAGCATTCCGGTAGATATATGTATCTGAGATTTATCTTTCCTGATTTCGTTACTGCATCCGTAATCTGCAATTAATTCAAGATAGTCTTCATCACCTTCACTGTCTGCACTGCTCATGTAAAGCACTCCAAATGTAGCATCTACATATTTAACAAGCTGCGATAAAACTTTGGAACTTAGAGCTTTAAAATCATTCTTATTGTCTGCTAATATATCGTTGATAATATTTAGTCCATTATTAATCCAGGTTTGCTCCTTCTCTTTTTCCTGGTGAATTATCAGTTCGTCATGCTGCTTCTGAAGCTCTTGAGTTCTCGCCTGAATTCTTTTTTCTAAATTTTCTTTCTCCAAGGTAAGTTCTTCACCTAATTGTTCATTCTCATTAATTGCTTTAGCTGATTTTACAGTGATGGTAATGGATTGAATAAACATAAAAGCCACCAAACCATAAGGTGCTACATAGCTACTTTGAATTATTCCCATACTACTTAACACGTCATTAATCGCGGTTGTATATAAAATGAACATTCCAAGAAAGGTAAAGAATGCCGTTTTTCTTCTACGAATTGTTGCTCTAAGTAGTACTCCAAATGTAAGATATAGGCCAAAAATCAGTATATAAAGCTCAAAGAACATCCTAAATTTTCCATAGAAATAGGCTGGTGTAGCAAAAACCAAAAGCGTTATGAATGCTCCAATAACCAGAATTATATTTCTAATTAGAATCGGGAAATCGGCTTTATATAGGCTATAAATAAATAGTGCAAACAAAGGAATGGTTCCGAATCCTGAAAAGTTATCCAGTTTAACTAAAAGCTCCCAATTTAAATTTGGAAAAATATACGTAAGAATTCGATCACCCGTAGTAAGGTTTCTAAGTATCATAACGAGACATACAATACTAAAGTACAGATTGGAAATCGCCTTTTTCCTGAATAGATACATATTCAGATGGTTTATTCCTATAACCAAAACAATTCCCACAATAATCATATTTAGGATATCCATCCATCTCGATTCTGATCTTAGCGTTTCATATGTGCCAAAATAAATAGGTTTTTGCAATCCGGCTCTTCTATGAGAAAAATTTGAAACCTGTATAATAATTTCAATGTTTTCTGTATTGCCCTGATTTGGTTCTAATATGAATGGAATGTCTTGATATTTAAATTTGGGTTTTGAAAAAGCATCAGTTATCCCAACCTTACCCACCTCCGTTAAAAGTTCGCCATTTACCCATAGCTTATAGTTTGAAAATACTGATGAAATTTTTAGCCCATATAAAGTCTGTGTTGAATCCGGCCTTTTATTAATTAATAAGCGATAAGTAGCATAGCCTTTGCTTGGTAGTTTATCTGTTCCTTCATTATAGCCCGACCAGGATTTAGGTACTCGTACAAATTTGGGCTGTAATTCTTTATCATGAAAATCTTGTGGTTCAATCAACTGATTCCAGTAAAACTCCCAATCACCTTGTAATTTTATACTTTTAAATTTATTTACTTCGGAATATTTTAAATCAAGAATTCCGTTATGTGCATAAACATTCTCGCTGTAAGCAGAATGATAAAAACCGACAAGCGATAAGGCAAGGGTTAATAAATAAATGCGGACTTTCATAATACAGGTTTTCAAAAGATCATCTAAAACTAAATCATTTTTATGTAAATGTCGAATGATTAGATCAAAAATCTGTTTATAAAAAAATTATGAAAAACTCAAACTTGATTGTTGCTCATGCAGAAAATAAGAGCTTTCGATTAAAAAACTTTTCCACCAGTTAACAAAATTAGTAAAGATTTCAATATGAATATTAAAAAAGTTCATAAAGCGAACAATTATTTTAAAAATATGTTGTACAACAGAATTTTATAATTATTTTTGAAGCCATTTAAAAAAATGAAAAATAACACACTCTATTTTAAGGCTTAATATTCAGAAATCAGTTTTATCAAGAAACAAAAATTAAATAATAAATACTAATTAAAAATTGAATTAAAAATGGGAACAATTTTTTGGTTAATTCCTATCGCATCGACTTTAGCATTAGTTTTTGCGTGGTTCTTTTTCAAGAATATGATGAAGAACTCTGAAGGAACAGACAAAATGAAAGAAATTGCACAACACGTACGTGAAGGCGCAATGGCTTATTTAAACAGACAGTACAGAGTAGTTGGAATGGTATTCGCAGTACTATTCGTTATCTTATTAGTGTTGGCTTATTTTGGAGTACAAAATCCATTTGTACCTGTAGCGTTCTTAACCGGAGGTTTTTTCTCGGGTTTATGCGGTTACTTAGGTATGCGTACTGCAACATATGCTTCAGCAAGAACTGCTCACGGAGCATCGCAATCATTAAACAAAGGTTTAAAAATTGCATTCCGAAGTGGGGCAGTTATGGGTCTTGTTGTTGTTGGTTTCGGATTATTAGATATAAGTCTTTGGTGGGTAATTTTAAATAAATTAGTTTATACTGCAGAACATATGCAACAAGGAATGCATTTTGCTGGCTTAACATTTGTTCATCCAGGTACAACTCCTCATGAAAAATTGATTGAAATTACTGCAACCATGTTAACATTTGGTATGGGTGCTTCAACTCAAGCATTATTTGCTCGTGTTGGTGGTGGTATTTATACAAAAGCTGCAGATGTTGGAGCTGACTTAGTTGGTAAAGTTGAGGCTGGAATTCCTGAAGATGATCCACGCAACCCAGCTACTATTGCTGACAACGTTGGTGATAATGTTGGTGACGTGGCTGGTATGGGAGCTGACTTATACGAATCTTATGCAGGTTCTATTTTAGCTACTGCAGCACTAGGTGCAGCATTACCATTAGTTGCTGGTGAAGATGCAACTAAAGCTATTATTGCTCCAATGATTGTTGCTGCAATTGGAATTTTACTTTCAATATTGGGTATTTTTATGGTTCGTACAAAAGAATCTGCTACTCAAAAAACTTTATTAAATGCATTGTTATTAGGAACTGGTGGAAGTTCTGTCTTTATTTTAATTGCTGTCGCTATAATGGCTTATACTGGTTGGATTAGCTGGGGTATATTTGGTGCTGTTGTGGTTGGTTTAACTGCAGGTGTAATTATAGGGCAAGGGACAGAATACTATACTTCTGATGAATATAAGCCTACAAAAGGCATTGCAAAACAAGGACAACAAGGTCCTGCTACTTTAATTATCGATGGTATTGCAGTTGGTATGTATTCAACCTGGATTCACGTTGTAACAATTGTATTAGGAATTATTGGAGCCTATGGGTTTGCTGGCGGATTAGCTAACTTCTCAATGGGTGTTTACGGTATTGGATTTGCTGCTGTTGGTATGCTATCTACTTTAGGAATTACATTGGCTACTGATGCTTTTGGCCCAATCGCAGATAACGCAGGTGGTAATGCTGAAATGGCTGAGCTTCCAAAAGAAGTACGTGAACGTACTGATGCACTAGATATGTTAGGAAATACAACTGCTGCCACAGGTAAAGGTTTTGCTATTGGTTCTGCTGCCTTAACTGCCATGGCTTTATTAGCTGCTTATATCGAAGAGGTAAGATTATGGTTAGGTAAACTTGCAAATGATAGCGTTGAAGGATTTAGACAAGTTGGAGATACATTGTTTTATACTGATAATGTTCCAGTTGTTGAGCAAGGACAAAAAGCAGTTGAATTAGCATCAGCTACAATCAGAGATTTTGTTTATGCATACGATTTATCTTTATTCAACCCTATGTTATTAGGTGGTTTATTCTTAGGCGCAATGATGGCATTTGTGTTTAGTGCAATGACTATGAAAGCTGTCGGACGTGCTGCTGGTGCAATGGTTGATGAAGTGCGTCGTCAGTTTAAATCTATCCCTGGAATCATGGAAGGAACAGGAAAACCTGATTATGCAAGATGTGTTGAAATTTCAACTAAAGGTGCACAAAGAGAAATGTTAGTGCCTTCATTACTTGCAATTGCTGTTCCAATAATTGTTGGAGTAATATTAGGTGTTGCTGGTGTTGTTGGTTTATTAGTTGGTGGTCTTGTGACAGGATTTACTTTAGCTAGTATGTTAAACAATTCCGGTGGAGCATGGGATAATGCTAAGAAATATATAGAAAAAGGAAATCATGGTGGAAAAGGAAGCGATACTCATAAAGCTGGTGTTGTTGGTGATACTGTAGGTGATCCTTTCAAGGATACATCAGGGCCATCCTTAAATATTCTTATTAAATTAATGACAATGGTTTCGGTTGTTATGGCTGGTTTAACTGTTGCATTGGGATTCTTTGCTTAAAATTTCTCAAATTAATATATAAAAGCTGGTCTATTAGGCCGGCTTTTTATTTATCCCTTGCATAATTTTATAGTTCGTTTAATAATCTTTATATTTGATCATCAAGTAAATTACGAACTCGCCTGTCTGTAGATAGGCCAAAAAAATTTTACACCATGGGAAAAGGAGATCAAAAAACAAGAAGAGGAAAGCTATTTGCAGGAAGTTATGGAAAGCGCCGACCTAGAAAAAATAAAAAGACGACCGAAGCAGAAGTTGTAAAACCTGTAAAAAAAGCTACTCCTAAACCAAAAACTGAAACAAAACCAAAGGCGGAAGCAAAACCAAAAGTAGAAACTAAACCTAAGGCTGAGACCAAAGCTAAAGAGGAAACAAAAGCAAAAACTTCAAAAGCTAAAGAGGAGACAAAAACAACCAAAGCTAAAGAGGAAACAAAAGCCAAAGGCAAAACAACAACTAAAAAAGCAGAACCTAAGGCAAAAAAGGAGGAAGCTAAGAAAGATAAAGAATAAATATAAAAGATTATTGAAAGAAAATAGGGTTGAAAATTTCAATCCTATTTTTTAATTCCCTTCTTCAAAAAACATTTCTTCTTTTAATGTTCTTATTCGATTTACTGCATGTTTAATCATTGCCTGATCTTTAAAAACTAGCGTGTCGGGTTGTATTTCAATATCATCAGATTCTTGAGGGTTTGCCATAATTAAAAAACCGTCGTAATAATTTATTGCTAACTTCTTACTACCTAAAATATCATATAATTGAGCCATTTTAAAAGATAAAATTGGATCAGAATTATACTTATATGCTGATTTAAGATGTTCCAGCGCTAATTCATATTCCTTTTGCTCCTGAAAAATAAAGGCCATTTCAGAAAGAATATTTGAAATCTCAACGGGTGAAGGTTTTAAAAGCGACTGCGACCTGTTTAATAATTCCATACCTCTTTCACTATATCCTGTTCTTCCGAAAGCACTACCAAGATAAAAGCAGGTTTCAGGATCTTTGCTATTTATTTCATAGGCCTCTTCCAGTTTCTCTATAGCATTCTCAAAGTTCTTATTTTCAAAAAATGCCAAACCTTGATACTTTAGAATAAAATATGAAGAATCTCCATTTTCCAATAATTTGTTAAATCCTATAATTGATGAGTCAAAATCTCTGTTCAAATAATATGCGTACGATTGTAATTTCATTAGTTGAGCATTATCCTGATGATATTCAAGCCCTTGCCTGCATATATTAATTGAACTGGCAAAATTACGCTCCGTATTTAAAATGTTCGCAAGCTGAACATAAATTGAAAGATCAAAAGGATTTAACATATTGGCTACGTAATAGGTGTTTATAGCCCCAGCTGGGATACTTATCTTATCGTAGCAATACGCTTGTTGTTTATAATAATAAAAATTTTCAGGATCAATTGAAGTGGCTTTTTGATAATAATGTATTGCAGATCCAAATTCTTTATTCTTACGAAAAATATTTGCTAAACTAACTATAGGTTCAAGTTTAATGGTATCTCTTATATATTGATTGTAATAAAGATGAATGGCATCCTCATCTTTACCAACAAAATCATAGGCTTCAGCAAGTTCATTTTCGATAATAGAATTTGCCGAATCAAGCTTCAAAGCCTTTTCATAACATTCAATCGCTTCGAAGTATTTATACATGGCCTGATAAGATTTGCCATAATAATAATGTAATAACCAATTGGCTGAATCTTTTTCTAATGCCGTTTTTGCAATCACAGCAACTGAATCGTAATGTCTTTTGAAAAGCATTAACTCAATCTGTTGGATTGAATTCTGAGTTTGAGAATACAAATTGAAAGAAATTGTTACTCCCAAAAGAATTAATAATTTTTGCATAATAATGAT
>PKTC01000025.1 GCA_002869305.1 Marinilabiliales bacterium | reverse complement strand
TAAATTAAGTCATAAAAAAGAGCATAATCAATTGATTATGCTCTTTTTTATGACTTAATTTATTTAGCAAGTAAATCGCAATACCAAAAACCAATATCTTCTTTTGGACCATCTTTAGCAGCCGATTTATATTCTTTGTAAACCACATCACCTTTTTCAAATTGAACGGGATATTTAAAAAGAGGTCCATCGAAAGTAAAACTATGGAACTCCCCATTTTCTCCACAAGGATCAACATTATCGGGTAAATCACTTAAAAAAGATTCATCAAAGATTCTTCCTGCAAAAGATCTATCTAAATATCTGCTATCAATCGAAACAATAATGGTTTTGAAACCTAAGTCAATAAATTCTTTAGCCAATTCTTTAGTATCTCTTTCCCACAACGGAAATACGGCTTTAAATCCTTTTCTTGCCAATTGTTTTTCTCTGTACTCTCTCAGGTCTTCTAAAAATATATCTCCAAATATGGAAATGTTAATATCCCGTGATTTGGCTTCTTCAAGTTCCTTTGAAATAATGGTTTCATATTCGCCCATACTGGGAAATTCGGGAAGATGGATTTTTCTCAATGGAAGTCCAATTGATTTTGCTTGCTCATCCAATAGGTTTTCTGAAACACCATGCATGGATACGCGTTTATATTTATCATTTAATGTGGTAAGTAAATATTGAATATCGAATTGTTCGTCTTTAAGAGCATGATAGAGGCAAAGAGATGAATCTTTGCCTCCGCTCCAGTTAAACAATGCTTTTTGTCTTTGTTTTGTCACTTAATTTCTTGATTTCTTAGAGGTAGATCTGTTTGGACCAATTCCTGCTTCGTAACTTCCTAATTCATTTCCGTTTATATCATATCTCCACAACTTTCCATTAGCTGTAAAACTTGGAGCTTCCATAGCAAAAATGTTTCCTGTTTCAGAATTGATATTAAAACCATAAAAAGATTTGTCCAATAATGGAGTGGTTGGAACTTCTGTATCTGTAATACTCATTTTATATATACCTGCAAAACCATAGCCACAGGCATAGTAAATATGATCTCCATTTCTACTCGCTTCTAAACAGGTAGGGTGCTGTGTTTCACTAATGGTAATTGTTTGAGCTACTTCTTTAGTAATTGTGTTTATGCGAATCAGTTTTGAAGCCGACTCAGAAAGTGTAGCATATGTAACAGGATCGTACTCAATATAGCCATAACATAAAACCCAAAGATCATCGTTTGCATCCACTGCAAAATCACTTGGGCTATCTCCATCAAGGGTAATGGTTTTAACTACTTCATCAGTGGATGGATCTATTACACTGATTGTATTGTCGTTACCTAAACCGCCACTATTTGCAACATAAACATAACCGTTGTGATAAATTAAATGTTCAGGTCCTGCCCCAACTTCAATGCTTTTTGTAACCGCCAGTCCTTCAAGGTCAATTACTTTAACAAGACCTTCTTCACCCCACTGAGAAACATATCCTTTTTTGCTATTAATTCCAATAAAATATCTTGGCGAACTTACATCGGTAATAACTCCCTGTTCAATAAAATCATAACTATTTACTATTTCAATTTTATTTGAGGCATTAGCCACAATATAGGCTTTATTTTTATAAACTGTTAACGACTGAATTACGTCACCCAAAGCTCTACCGTTTACCGATTTAAAAATTTGGTTGGTTAAAGTATCACCGGCATATGAATAGTAACTTACAGAACCATTACCTGCTCCCCAGGCTCCTTCATTTGTAATAAATACTCCATCGGAGAAAATGCCTGAAATGGTATCATTATCATCATCGCAGGATGAAAATATAATCGTAAATGATAAAACTAAAAACAAGTACTGAATTAAATTTATTCTTTTCATTTTAAAGATTTTAGATTAATGAATTAATTTGTTAAAATTATACGATAAGCTTAGCGAATAATATCTTAAGGGCATGGCATAAAACGCCATTACCTCATATGTTTGATTCCAAATATTGTTGATTTTAAATTGTATGTTTAATTGCGAAGTTTTCATTTTAACATAACCTCCAAGACTTAAATTCCCTAGGTGATATGAATCAACCGAATTGTTATTGTCTTGTGTTATGTAGCGCTTGCCAACCAAACAATGATTATATCTGATGTGAAACTGTTTGTAGGCAGAAGAGAAAATTATACCTCCACTGTGCTCGGGTGTATATAAAAGCTGATTACCATTGTAATCAGTTGCACTTTGATAATAATTATTGTTGATTGTATTTTCCAAAACATTGAATAAGTTAAGTTTTTCTTCCACATACATGGATTTAATATACGCATAGAAAACATCCATCCCCAACTGAACAGACTTAAGTTTTATATCATATTTTAAATTGGTTTCAATTCCTGTGGACCATAGTTTTTCAAGATTTTCGGCCGTCCAGTAAGAACTGGTTGTTGGCAACCAAATCACCATATTTTCAATAAAATTGTTAAAGAAGGAAGTGTTGAAATTCAATTGATGAATTCCTGAAATCATTTCAAAGTCGATACCAAGGTCAGAACTCCAGCCTTTTTCTTCTTTCAAATCAGGATTACCTCCTGGCATCCAGTATAAATCGTTAAAAGTTGGCAAGTTATAGTTTTTTGAATAGCTGCTGTTGATTGCAAGAAATTTGATGGGTTTGTAGTTTAAACTGGCTGAATATGTAATAGGAGTTAATTCATTATCAACATATTATTCGCGAACACTGCCAATAGCTGTAAATGTTTTTTGCGTATTGTAGAATTTTAGGGAAGAGTATAGTGCTGTTTTGTTTCTGTAACGATCCAATCCGTAATTAGGCGTATTAACCCGATCGTTAACATAATTCAATCCGGTATTTAAAATCAAATGATCTCCTAGTGCTGTTTTGTTCTCAAGTTCTCCAAGAAAAGTATAGGTGTTCATTTCTGAAACAAGACTAAGCATAGGATCTTTATATACCTGGGCAAAATAGTTATAATAGAATCGTGAGTACCAAGATGATCTTTTACCATTGATATTGTACATGGCAGATAGTCGAACGATATCGGTATTTTGGTTTTGTTCGCTTTCAGAACTGGTTGTCATGGATGGAATTTCCTGGTAATGACTCTGTGCCCAAATGTTGATTGAAATTTTTTGATTAGTTCCGATCTTTAAAGCATTCGATTGTAAAATTCCATACTTGTTTTCTGCCGAGTTCTCTTGTTTTACAGTTGGTGTTCCAAACTGCTGAGTATTTACAAATTCAAAATCGTTTTTGCTCGCTAAATGATATATACGCGTAGATGATGCCAGTTTTGAATTACTGTAGTTAAACTTGACACCTTCGAAGAAATTATTAAAGCTACCAATATGTTGAGTATAGCTTATATCCAGCCCCTGGTTAAAACTAGGCGCGCTATTCAGATGGATTATTCCGCCAACAGCACCACTACCAAACAGCGCACTTTCTCCGCCATGCTGAATGCTAATTTCGTCGATCAGGAAAGTAGGGAAGGAGTTCATATCGACACCACCATTCATGGAGCTTTGTAAATTTATACCATTCCATATCACAGCTGTGTGTTTGGTGCTCATGCCCCTTAAAGAAACACTGCTTACACCGCTAATTCCATACGATTTAATAGACATAGGTGTAATCTCTGAGAATAATTCGGATAGATTAGAAGTATTGTAAGTTTTAATTTCGGTGGTTGGTATTCGTTGTATTTTTGAGCCTGTTGTAAAGTTTAGCAACCGATTGGCCGTGATTTCAACTTCGTCTAACGCAATGGTATCAGATGGTATGTCATCATTAGGCCCTGCAGCATAAGTGCAATTCACCCACAAAAGAGAAATTAGTACTATGTTTTTCCAACATTTCATTAGCATAAATAATTAAATAAGTAATCGATCTAATCATTCATAACTAACAGGATATAAAGGGAATTAAAATTGGTGTGGTTTAAATACACCTCGCTTTTTATCCGAAAGCTACAAATGTAATGGGCTCATGGCAGGTCTTCTGACTTACTCCCTTTTTGCCGGCCTTCCCGTTTACAACACAGTGGCTATTCAAGGACAAAAAGTTTGATGTGGAGCTTACAGCAGCGGAAACTGTTCGGGATTCTCACCCGATTCCCTCTTAGCTTTTACACTAAGAACCATAAACACGATGCAAATGTAGGCGATAGATTTTAAAATGCAAAATTCTAAAAGATTTTTTAAAATGGATTTATAAACATAGCCTGTTGAAAACCAGGTTTGATTTTTTTATTTTAAGTAAGGCTAATTGTTTTAATAAACTATCAATATAATATGTTGGTTTAAATTTTGTATC
>PKTC01000024.1 GCA_002869305.1 Marinilabiliales bacterium | reverse complement strand
TATTCAGATTTCACAAGTGATGCAATAGATGTAAATGCAGGACAAACATATAGTATTACTTTAAATCCAGGTTTTGCAAGTACAAGTTATGATGAATACTGGAAAATCTGGATTGATTTTGATAACGATACTACTTTTGACACAAATGAACTTGTATTTGATTCAGGAACACTAAGTAAAACAGCTGTTTCTGGAACAATTGATATTCCAACAGGCATTTCTGGAGTAAGAAGGATGCGTGTTTCAATGAAATACAATGGTGCACAAGATGCATGTGAGACATTTAGCTATGGAGAAGTTGAAGATTATAACGTTAACATTGGAACTTCAGGTGGTGATACTCAAGCTCCTACTGCTCCAACAGGATTAGCATCATCAAATATTACCGAAACATCTGCTACATTAAGCTGGAATGCATCATCGGACAATGTAGGTGTTACCGGATATGACGTTTACCAAAATGGTAGTTTATTGGGTTCTGTAACAGGAACATCAGCGAATATAACAGGTTTAACCGCAGCAACAACATATTCTTTTTATGTAAAAGCAAAAGATGCTGCTGGAAATGTATCGGTTGCAAGTAGTAGCATTAATGTAACAACTTTAAGCGGTGGTATTTCATGTTCAAATACTGTTTCATCTTATCCTTATGCTGAAGGATTTGAAAGCGGATTAGGTATTTGGTTGCAAGAATCATCTGACGATATTGATTGGACAAGAGATGCTTCAGGGACTCCATCTTCAAGCACTGGACCATCAGCAGCTTCAGAAGGATCATATTATATGTATATCGAAGCTTCAAGTCCAAACTATCCTAGCAAAACAGCTGTATTAAACGGCCCTTGCTTTGATTTATCTGGTGAAAGCTCAGCAACTTTTGAGTTTGATTATCATATGTATGGAAGTGCTATGGGAACACTACAATTACAAGCTAGTACTAATGGAACTTCTTGGACTACTTTATGGACTAAAACTGGAGATCAAGGGAATGCTTGGTCTACTGCTTCAGTGAATTTATCTTCATACTTAGGATCTGTAGTGAAATTAAGATTTTATGGAACTACAGGAAGTTCTTATACGAGTGACATGACTATTGATAATATAGTTCTTACAAATGGCAGCACTGCTGATACGCAAGCACCAACTGCTCCAACAGGATTGTCATCATCAAGTATAACTGAAACTTCATTTACACTTAGCTGGAATGCTTCAACAGATAATGTTGGTGTAACGGGTTATGACGTTTATCAAAACGGAAGCTTATTGGGATCTGTAACTGGAACATCCGCAAATGTTACAGGCTTAACAGCATCTACAACTTATGCTATGACTGTAAGAGCAAAAGATGCTGCAGGTAACATCTCATCATCAAGCAGTACCTTAAATGTAACAACTTCTGATCCAGTAGGAACAGGTTGTACAGGTGGTATCAGTTCTTATCCTTATACTCAAAGTTTTGAAGGTAGTATTGGTGACTGGACTCAAGATTCTAATGATGATCTTAACTGGACTGTTGATGCAAACGGTACACCTTCATCAAGCACGGGTCCTTCTTCTGCAGATGATGGAACTTATTATATCTATGTAGAAGCATCAAGTCCTAATTATCCTAGCAAAACTGCTATACTTAATATTCCTTGTTTTGACCTTACTGCAGAATCGAATGCAACATTTAGCTTTGCATATCATATGTATGGAACAGCAATGGGTACTATTGAACTTCAGGCTAGTATAGATGGAAATTCATGGTCTACATTATGGACTAAATCAGGTAATCAAGGAAACTCATGGTTTACTGAAAACATAAGCTTAAGTGCTTATCTTGGTACATCCGTTCAGCTTCGTTATGTTGCGACCACTGGTAATAATTACACAAGTGATTTTGCTATTGATGATATAAGTTTAAGTAATGGTTCAACTCCAACAACAACCGACTTATCATTAACGCTAACTTTTGATAACTATCCAGAAGAAACCAGTTGGACACTTAAGAATAGTGCAGGATCAACTGTTGCTTCAGGAGGAACTTATGCCTCTCAAGCTGATGGTTCAACGCTGGTTATTCCAATCAATGGATTAGCAGATGATTGTTATGATTTCACTATTTTAGATGCTTATGGTGATGGAATCTGTTGTTCTTATGGAAATGGTTCATACTCATTAGCAGTAGCTGGTGGACCTGTTGTAGCATCCGGAGGTTCATTTGGATCTTCAGAAGTAACAAACTTCTGTTTACCTGCAGCAACATTTAATTTTGTAACCACTACACCAAATAATTCTGCAGATGTTGAAAGTAAAGAATCTACTGTAAATATTTATCCTAATCCTGCTAGTACATTTATTAATATAAATGTTCTTAACGGAACCAGAATTGGTAAAGTTAAGATTTACAGTATGGTAGGTGCAATTGTTAAAACTGCTGATATAAATGGAAGTGAAAAAGAAATTAATATTTCTGATCTACCAGCTGGATCATATATTATTTCAATTGAAGATGAAAAAGAGTCTACAGTGAAACATTTTATTAAACAATAATGCCTTGGAAGAAAGCCTTCGGGCTTTCTTCTATATCTATGCAATTCCTTTAACTCACTCTGGTTTATTTGTCTAAATAATTGCATAGAAAAAAGTCCGGTTTTTTAACCGGACTTTCTATTTTCAATATCAATTACTTCACTCTTAAATTAATCCTTTCATTTCAGATACTTTTGCCACTATTTTTGCAATTTCGTTGGTATTAAACTTTTCACAATTAAAAATTAAATCATAATCAACCAATTCCATTTTCCTTCCTGCAAATTCCATTCTTAACTTCGATCTATTTTCATCCATTTCCTTGGCTAACTTTCGTGCTTCATTAAATGTTATTCCCTGTTTTTTACTAATATCCTTTACTCTAGACTCTAGAGAGGCAACCATCTTAATATGTAATGAATTTGTAATATCCTTTAAAATTGGAGCACCACCTCTCCCAACAATTATAACTCTACCTTGCTCACCAATTGAACGTATTACATCACGTATGGTGTTTTTAATTTTTCTTTCACTTTTGTAATACTTACTTGATAATGATTCCAAAATTTCATCCACTGCACTTCTTTTTTCGAACTTAAATACGAATTCGATTTTTTCTGGTGATAAGCCTAATTCCTTTGCTGACTGTTCTAAAATCTCTTTATTTATTACTTTCCACGTATTTCCAGGTAAGCCTTCCATTTCAGAGAGTAAGTTGGCTAAATCTTTTGCACAGGTATTGGCTGGACATCCATAATAACGTGAAATTGTTATTATTGGACCGGCAGTTTTCTTTTCTTCACTGGCAGGAATCTGATACTTATACCTGTCCTCTAAATATTTAAGTAGAATGTTAGGCATAAATCTTTTATAAAAATTAATGTAATGATACTTGTTACAAGTTATTAATTTCTGCTGTAATTTCAAATTTGAATTATGGATCAACAAAAAAGGTTTCCTATTTAGTAAAGATTATTTTATGAAAGCGTTCAAGTTATTAGGCAATAATCTGTTATTTATATTCTATTATAATAAATCAATAAATATTAAGTTTTACAAAAAAGGCTTTAATAAATTTGTTTACTTTTAAACAAATATATGTTTAAATTGAATTGATTTAAATAGATTTTTTTAACTTGGTACTTCAATTACTTATTAATTATATTTAATTATGAATTATCTTTTTACTTTATTATACTTATTAAAAAGTTCCCCAGATTCAGGTGATCTAAAGATTCCAATAATTGCTCTTGTTATTGCAATTTTTGCGTTGTTAATAACAGCAATTTTTTATTTTTTGAATTATAAATTAAATTATAAAAACCATTTAATTAATAAGAAGAACATAGACCATCTCATAAAGCTACAAGAATTAAAAAATCAGCCCTTACTAAATATTTATATTAAAGATTCCAAATGTTACCTTATAAATAATAGTAATGCTGTTGCAAAAGAGGTTATTGTAAACTTTAAGTATGAATCAACCAGTTATCAACCAATTCGAAGATTATTCGAAGAAAATTTTGATTTAAAAGGTATAGATGGTAATCCTATTTATAAAGTGAACCTGATGTCAGGCCATCAAATACAACTTTTTACTTATGATGCTGCTTTAAAAGATGAAATATTGAAGGCAATGGCGCAAATTAGAATCCAGTTAAGCTACAAAGATATTACTGGAAAACCTTTCGAAATTAATAACGCACTTGTATTTAATTAAGCGGCAAATACAACTTATTGTCATTTATTTCAGAAAATATATATAAAAGAGCACCCAGAAAAAGAAAAAGGTTTCTA
>PKTC01000323.1 GCA_002869305.1 Marinilabiliales bacterium | reverse complement strand
TAACTCTGAGGTTGATGCCTGATAGAAACGAGTATTGCTTACAGTTTCTTTTATTGCATCTAAAAACCTTCAGGTTCCAACACCATCAACTTCTGCCGTATATTCAGGGACTTCAAATGAAACCTGCACATGCGATTGCGCTCCTAAATTATAAATCTCAGTTGGATTAACTTTTTCAACCAATCGATTTAGATTACTTGAATCGGTTAAATCACCATAATGTAAAAAAAGCTGTTTATTTAAAATATCCGGATTTTTATACAAATGATCGATTCGAAAAGTATTAAAAGAACTTGCTCGACGAATAATTCCATGAACTTCATATCCTTTATCTAATAATAATTCTGTTAGATAAGAACCATCCTGTCCTGTAATTCCAGATATTAATGCTTTCTTCATTTTATAAACTCCAGTAATTTAATTCTTTAATTTTATCTCTGTATATGCCTTTGATATCAACAAATAATGCATCATTTGAAGTTATAGATTTAAAGTATTCTTCCTCTAAATCTTTATATTTATCATGGCTCACGGCAGCAATGATTACATCATAATCATTTGCAGCCTTAGTTGTTAATTCAAATTGATATTCTTCTTTTACTTCCTCTGCATCTGCGTAAGGATCTATTGCATCAACTTTTACACCATATGAAAGAAGCTCTCTGTAAACATCAACAACCTTTGAATTTCTAATATCACTAACATCTTCCTTAAAAGTAATACCCATAATCAATACTTTTGATTCCTGAATATTTTTCCCTGCTTTTA
Source organism: Marinilabiliales bacterium (assembly GCA_002869305.1). Taxonomy (GTDB): domain Bacteria; phylum Bacteroidota; class Bacteroidia; order Bacteroidales; family UBA12077; genus UBA12077. The sequence continues at coordinate 3,550 of PKTC01000323.1, read as the reverse complement.
CAAGTTTTTTAACAATCTGCTTCGCTACATATCCTCCCATTGAATCGTTTATAAAACGACCGGCATTTATCATCTGAGCATGGTAACCCAGTTGTTTTGCTTTATGTGTAAGATAATATGGATCAACGCCTATACAATGCCCTCCAACTAATCCAGGGAAGAATTTTAAAAAATTCCATTTTGTTCCTGCAGCTTCAAGAACCTCAAAAGTATTAATATCCATGCGATTGAAAATTATAGAAAGCTCATTCATGAAGGCAATATTAATATCTCTTTGAGTATTTTCAATGATTTTAGATGCTTCCGCAACTTTTATCGAACTTGCTCTATGGACCCCTGCCTTTATAACAAGCTCATATACTTTTGCTATATTTTCCGCTGAATCTTCGTCACAACCTGAAGAAACCTTTACTATTGAGGTAAGCGTATTTACTTTATCACCAGGGTTAATTCTTTCTGGTGAAAAACCTACTTTAAATTGTTCTATATATTTTAAACCAGATTCCCTTTCCAGAACAGGCACGCAATCTTCTTCAGTAGCACCCGGGTATACTGTTGATTCATACACAACATAATCGCCCTCTTTCATTACCCTACCAACAGTTTCTGAAGCTCTTAAAACTGGCCTCATATCCGGCAGGTTATGATCGTCAATTGGCGTAGGTACTGCCACAATATAAAAAGATGCCTCTCTTAGATCTTCTATATCTGCGGTAAATTTTATATCACATCCTTCAAATTCTTTAGAAGGCAATTCACGACTCGGATCAATACCATTTTTCATCATATCAACCCTGTCAGGTTTAATATCAAATCCTATTACTGAAATTTTCTTTGCAAACTCCAATGCAATAGGTAAACCTACGTATCCAAGCCCAATTACAGCGAGTTTTGCTTCTTTATTAATTAATTTATTATACATTTTCTTCGATTTATGGTTTATGGTTTATGGTTTGCGGGTTACAATAAGCTTATTCCATATCCCTTATTCCATTTACTTGATACCTTTACTTGATACCTTTAATATTATTTTCTATTTGACTTCTTGACTTAATTAGATTATAAAGCATTGCTGATATTTTATTACAGCTTTCTTCCAATCTTAAAAAAACATCATTATTTATATACTTAATTTTATCAGCAATTATTAACTGTGTGAGTAATTCGGCACATGAACCTTTAGCAATATTAAAATATCGTATACTTTGTTTGTTTGAACCAGACTCTTCTCCCTCTGCAATATTGCTAGGAATACTAATAGAAGATCTTCTAGTTTGGTTTCTTAAATCAAAATCTTTTGAATAATCTTCATTTTGAGTCAACAAATAAACTTCTTCACATAACCCTATTGCCTCTTGCCAAACATTTAATTTTTTAAAATCTCCCATCCAAATTATATTTTTAACCTGATTCCGTATACCCTAAACCTTACACCTTCTTACAAAACGGATGATAATCTCCTTTTAACCCAATTGGAGTTGCATTCCTTATTTTATAAACCGTTTCAATAGATTTTTTGGTCTCATTTAATCCAAAGCCATTTCCGTTTAATATTTCCTGGTAAGACAAAGTATGTAAATCTGTAAATCCACCACTGAATTCTATTTCTTCCCCATTTACAGTTATCGATCTATACGTTCTTTGACCGTTAGATTTAATATTATCTGGAATATCATTATAATCAACACTTAAAAACCAGCGCACATTTGCTTTTTTAAGTTTTAAAAATCCTGCAGCTTTTTCTTTTTTAGAAATATGAACAATATTTTCTTGTACATCTCCAAAAATCCATGTTAACATATCGTAAAAATGTACACCAATATTGGTTGCAACTCCTCCAGATTTTTGACTGTCTCCTTTCCAGGAAATAAAATACCAGTGTCCACGCGAAGTTATATACGTTAGGTCTATATCATAAACCTTATCCGTAGGGCCATTATCAATCTTATTTTTAAGTTCAATTATAGCTGGATGTAATCTTAACTGTAATATGTTATTAACCTTTTTTCCTGTTTCTTTTTCAATTTCCTGAAGCGCATCTATATTCCAGGGATTTAAAACAACCGGCTTCTCACAGATTGCTTCTGCTCCATGTCGCAATGCAAATCGTATATGGGAATCATGCAAGTAATTTGGAGTACAAATGCTTACGTAATTCAGTTTTGTTCCTTCGCGTTTAACTTTATCAATATGCCGATCTAATCTTTCAAATTCTGTAAAGAAATCTGAATTGGGAAAGTAACTATCTATTTTTCCAACACAATCAAATTTATCCAATGATGCAAGTACATAGTTATCGGTATCCTTTATTGCACGCAGATGTCTTTCAGCAATATAACCTGCAACTCCTATTAAGGCAAAATTTTTATTGTTCTCAGCCATTCTCTCAAATTTGCACAAAAGTATTAATAAATCCTTAACTAACCTTGAAATTACTACTCTTTTTAAGATGAACTGACTATTTCAAGAAACCTTATTAAGTAGTTGATTTATAAGTTATTTAACTAACGATCTTAGATATTCACCATATCCACTCTTACAGTATTTCTCCGCACTTTGAAATAGCTCTTCTTTATATATGAATCCATTTAAATATGCAATTTCTTCAATACAACCTATCTTTAAGCCCTGTCTTTTCTCAATAACACTAATAAACTCCCCTGCCTCCATTAATGACTCAAAAGTTCCAGTATCAAGCCATGCTGTTCCTCTATTCATAATGCCCACATCAAGTTTTCCCTTTTCCAGGTACCATTTATTAACATCTGTTATTTCGTACTCACCACGTGATGATGGTTTAATTGATTTTGCTACCTGAATTACTTCATTACTATAAAAATATAACCCGGGTACGGCAAAATTAGATTTTGTATTTTTTGGTTTTTCCTCAATAGATGTTGCCTTGTTTTCTTTATCGAATTCAACAACTCCATAACGTTCCGGATCTGAAACCTGATATGCAAATATTGTTGCTCCATCAGTATCTATTTTACTTTTTAGTAAATTGCTTAATCCAGAGCCATAAAAAATATTATCACCTAAAATTAAAGCAACTGAATCTTCGCCAATAAATTTTTCTCCAATAACAAATGCTTGTGCTAATCCATTTGGAAATTCCTGAACTGCATATTCAAGTTTACATCCAATCTGACTTCCATTTGATAAAAGTTTTTTAAATCCTATTTGATCTTCAGGTGTAGTAATTATTAATATCTCTTTTATCCCAGCTAACATTAGAACAGATAATGGATAATAAATCATTGGTTTATCGTAAACCGGCAGTAATTGTTTGCTTACAGCCATTGTTAATGGATACAACCTTGTTCCTGATCCACCTGCTAATATAATTCCTTTCATACTACCTTAAATTATATTGTTTATTATAATAATCTAAATAATCACCACTTGTAATATTATCTAGCCATGTTTCATTTGCCAAATACCAATCAACGGTTTTAACAATTCCTTCTTCGAACTGTAGTGATGGTTTCCATCCTAATTCTTTTGCAATTTTTCTAGAATCTATTGCGTATCTCATGTCATGACCGGC
>PKTC01000319.1 GCA_002869305.1 Marinilabiliales bacterium | reverse complement strand
TCCTTTGCGGCAGCAGCAAATTTCATGACTCCTATTGGCTATCAAACAAACCTTATGGTATATGGTCCTGGAGGATATTCATTCAAGGATTTTTTTAGGGTTGGATTTCCTTTAACTATTATTTATATGCTGGTCACAGTTTCAATTTTAAGTTTTTTATATTTTCTTTAATTTTTAACGAATTAATTAATGAACAGAATATTATTAACTGCAATAAAAGCAGCACTGAATGCAGGAAAGGAAATTATAGAGGTTTATAACGAAGACGATTTTGATGTTAAAATCAAATCAGATAACTCTCCATTAACTGCCGCAGATAAGCAGGCACATAAAATAATTAGTGAGGAATTATCAAAAACTAACATTCAAATCTTAAGCGAGGAAGGAAAGAATATTCCATTTAATGAAAGATCTAAATGGGAAATTTATTGGTTAGTTGATCCTCTGGACGGTACCAAAGAATTCATTAAACGAAATGGAGAATTTACTGTTAACATTGCTCTAATAAAAAAAGACACGCCCATTCTAGGAGTTATTTATGTTCCGGTAACCAAAGATTTATATTTTAGTGAAGAATCCATGGGTGCATTTAAGGCGATTAATATAGATCACGAGACTGATATTTCTGATATTACTTCATTGATGAAATTAAGCTTTAAATTACCATTTATTCAAGATAATGAGTTGTTTACAATTGTTGGGAGTCGTTCTCATATGAACGAAGAAACAGAATCGTTTATTAAAAAACTAACAAGTAAGCATGGTGAAATTGATTTCATTTCAAAAGGTAGTTCTCTAAAGATTTGCATGGTGGCTGAAGGAATAGCAAATATTTATCCTCGTTTTGCACCAACAATGGAGTGGGATACAGCTGCAGGTCACGCCATAGCATTAGGATCAGGATGTACAGTCACTCAATCAGATGAATTAACACCCGTTGTGTACAATAAAGAAAATCTTTTAAACCCCTGGTTTATAGTTAAAAGATAAAATGAGTGATGTTTTATTTATTATATATCATTAACTTGCCGTATTAAGATCTACGAAATTGACACACAAAATGTCGGATTCTAATAATGAAATTATTATTGAAAGTTGGTCGCATATTTGCGATGAAGTATACCATGACTCATGGCAACAGGATTTAGGCAGATATAGGACAAACTTCGCCTTTCGAGGATTATCGGATAAAAACTATGAGTTAAGGAATGGATTTAGGCGAAATTGCGGCAGAAACAAAGAGCTTGAATATCACCTGCTTCGAAATTTTAGAAAGTATTCACGTACCACCGAGCCAGCACTAACAAATACGCAATGGAGATTATTGGTGCTTGCTCAACATCATGGATTACCGACTAGGTTGCTAGATTGGACATACTCACCATTCATTGCGATGCATTTTGCTACCGCAATTACCGATAATTTTGATAGAGACGGAATAATCTGGAAAGTTGATTTTGTGAAAGTAAATCAGTCAGCTCCAGAAATTTTCCGTAATGCTTTAGAAAAAGAAAAGTGTAATGCTTTCACTGTGGAAATGATTGAAGAATTAATACCAGATTTAAAAGCATTCGACGAATTAATTGGAGATCCTTTTGCTATTTTTTTTGAACCACCTTCTTTGGATGAAAGAATTGTGAATCAATATGCATTCTTCTCTGTAATATCTGATTATTTTTTTGATTTTGAGGAAATCCTATTTAAGAATCCGGAATACTACCGCAAAATAATTATCCCAAAAGAATTGAAATGGGAAATTAGAGATAAACTTGATCAAGCCAATATTAATGAACGACTTTTGTTTCCTGGATTAGATGGATTAGCAAGCTGGTTAAAACGGCATTACTTACCTCGATCTTAAAATGAATATCCCTGAGAAGTACAAAAACCAAATCGACTGGCTATTGAAAGGTGATTCTTCCATTCGATATCAAACATTAAGAGATTTAGTGCATGCAGATACTATTGATATTGCGAATGAACGAAAAAGAATATTGAATGAAGGTTGGGGTAAATTATTTTTAGACTTACAGGAGGAAAAGGGAACATGGTCAAATGCAATATATTCTCCTAAATGGACTTCAACTTTTTACACTTTAATGTTACTAAAGCGTTTTGGAGCTCCTAAAAATAGTAGCATAGAGAAGGCATGTTCAATTCTATTGGAAAAAGGATTTTATAAAGATGGCGGTATTAATTACTGGAAAACCTGGAAGCAAGGAGAAACTTGTGTGACAGATATGCTTTTGGCAATGCTCTGTCATTTTGAATTTGAAGATGATCGAATACATCGTATGGTTAAATTCTTGATTATTGATCAAATGCCGGATAAAGGATGGAATTGCGAACAAAGCAAAGGAGCCAAGCATAGCTCTTTTCATACAACAATTTCTGTCTCAGAAGGACTTTGGGAATATGAAAAAAAATACCCAAATAATTCATTGACTGCAAGTATTCAACAAAAGCAATCAGAAGGGATTGAATTTCTTTTAAAGCATCATCTTTTTAAATCAAGTACTTCAGGTAAAGTATTTGATCCAAGAATGACTAAACTTTCATTTCCACCCCGCTGGCACTATGATATTATTCGATGTCTGGATTATTTTCAAGAAAAAAAGATTTCAAAGGATGATCGAATGAATGATGCCATAGAACTATTAAAAAAGAAGCAAACAGCAGAAGGCTTTTGGAAATTAGAACATAAATTTCCAGCAAAAATCTTCTTTGACATGGAAAAAGTAGGGAAGGAGAGCAGGTGGAACACTCTCCGGGCATTACGTATTTTAAATTGGTGGAATAACTAATCATTCATAATTTTATTTTGCTTATTGATGGATTCTTGATGAATAGTTTTGAAAATATCAGCAACAAATCTTTCGTTTAGATTTTTTTGTAAACCTTTTTCAATGCTTTTTCCAAGAACTTCATCCCAACGACCAGGTTGCAAGATGGTCATCTTATTTTCTTTTTTGTACAGCCCAATGGCTTTTACAAGATTCATTCTTCGTTCTAGAATATTTAGAAGTTCAGTGTCGCAATTATCAATTTTAAATCGGATATCTTCAATTGCTTCTAAGGAAATCCCTCTCGGTTTTTCTTCACGAATAACCAAAGATTTCAGTATTTGATTTAAATGATCTGGAGTAATTTGTTGCTTAGCATCACTCCAGGCTTTGTCCGGATATGGATGTGTTTCAATCATTAAGCCATCAAAATTCAAATCAATTGCCTTTTGTGATAACTGTTGAATTAATTCATCATTTCCGGCAATATGGCTAGGATCGCAAAAAAGGGGAATTTCAGGAATCCTTGTTTTTAATTCAATTGGAATTTGCCATTGTGGTATATTCCGATAAATACTTTTGTCAAAACTTGAAAATCCTCTATGTACAGCTCCAATTTTAGTTAATCCAGCCTGGTAAAACCTTTCTATGGCCCCCAACCACAAATCAACATCTGGATTAACAGGATTTTTAATTAGTACAGGAATATCCATTCCTTTCAGAGCATCAGCAATTTCTTGTATGGCAAATGGATTTGCAGTAGTTCGAGCTCCAACCCATAATATATCAATTCCTGCTTTAAGTGATTCGTAAACATGTTTCACATTAGCCACTTCAACCGATAATAACATACCAGTTTCTTTTTTTACGGTTTTAAGCCATTCGAGACCAATACTTCCAACCCCTTCAAAGGAATTAGGACGCGTTCTTGGTTTCCAAATTCCAGCACGATATATATTAATTCCTATTTGTTTCAATGCTATTGCTGTTTTAATGGTTTGATCTTCGGTTTCTGCACTGCAAGGACCTGAAATTATTACCGGTTTATTTTTAATTAAATTACTCCAGGAGCTCATTTCTTTCACTCTTAGTTGAGTTTCCATATTACAAAATCTTTTTTATTCTGTTTGCTTTATTAATTAAGTGTGAAACTTGTTCATTTTTATTTTCAGTAATCGCGTATTTAAAATCATTCAATTTATCAATGTAAGTATCTAAAACAGATATTACATTCTCAGAGTTATTTTCAAATATGGTGGTCCACATTTCGGCTGAACTTTTTGCCAATCGAACGGTTGAATCAAATCCTCCACTAGCCAAATCAAATATATTTTTTTCATTCTTTTCCTTGTCTAATACTGTGAGTGCTAATGCAAAAGAGCTGATATGAGAAATATGAGAAACATATGCTACATGAACATCGTGGTTGTACGCATTCATATACAATGGTCTCATATTTAGGTAATTGTACATGTTTTTTATCGTTTTTAAAGCATTTGGATCGCTATCTTCAGCATCGCAAAAAATGACTGCTTTACCATCGTATAATCCAGACT
>PKTC01000163.1 GCA_002869305.1 Marinilabiliales bacterium | reverse complement strand
TGAGCCTCACTATCTGGAAAAAGTTCTTTTATTATGACATTGTGATAGCTTTTTAAATTCTCAAGCTTACGCCTGCATTTATCTGCATCTTCATAAGATAATTTCAAAATTTCTTCTAAGGCATTAGTTGTTTTTCCAAGTGCAGAAACCACTATAACCAATTCATCCGAATATTTCCTGACAATATTTGTAAGGTTTTTTACCCCATTTGAATCTTTTACTGAGGCACCTCCGAATTTAAAAACAAGCATACTCAATAAACCTTTTAATATGACAAAAGCCTACAAATTTAGCATTTCTAATTTTGTTAAGCCTCACAAAACATAATAAACTTTCCATATGGTTGTTTTTTTCATTATTTTATTCCTATTCATAAAATTAAAATTATTTTTGTATAACCAAATCAAGAAATTCAAATTGGTTCATTGAATTTCTAATGTTTTAACTCTTTAATTCTCGCTTAATGAAAGGCTATAATATCACCACACTAAACGAATTTATAATTCGGAGACAAGCTAATATCCCATATGCAAAAGGAGAGCTATCAAATCTGCTGCATCACATAGGTATTGCTGCAAAAGTTGTTCACAAGAAAGTTAATAAAGCAGGATTAGTTGATGTGTTGGGAGAAGCAGGTGACATTAATATTCAAGGTGAACATCAACAAAAGTTAGACGTTTTTGCCGACATGCAATTTACAGCTGCCTTGCGCGATAGCGGAGAGTGTTGTGGGATTGCCTCGGAAGAAAACCAGGAAATTATCACTTTTGATGATGAGCTTTCCTTGGATGGTAAATATATAGTATGTATGGATCCTTTGGATGGATCATCTAATATAGATGTTAATGTCTCTATCGGAACAATTTTCTCTATTTACCGAAGAATTTCGCCAAGAGGAGAAAGAGCTCAGCTCATTGACTTTTTACAAGAAGGCAACAAGCAAATTGCTGCAGGTTATATTATTTATGGATCGTCAACCATGTTAGTTTATACAACAGGCATGGGTGTGAACGGATTTACTCTTGATACTGGTATTGGAGAATTTTGTCTTTCACATGTAAACATAAAAACACCGGAAGCAGGTAAACTATACTCTTTAAATGAAGGTAATTATAATAAGTTCCCTGAAGGAGTAAAAAAATATATAAAATATTGTCAGGAAAAAGATAGCAAAACCAACAGACCATATTCTGCCAGATACATTGGATCTCTTGTTGCTGATTTTCATAGGAACTTATTAAAAGGAGGAGTATTTATTTATCCGGAGACAGCAAGTGCTCCAAATGGTAAACTTAGATTGTTATACGAATGCAATCCGATGGCATTTATTGCAGAACAGGCTGGAGGGAAAGCTACTAGTGGGCATGAAAGAATTTTAGATATTAAACCAGACACTCTGCACCAAAGAGTTCCTTTTTATACTGGCTCAAAAAAGATGGTTGAAACAGCAGAAAAGTTTCTTGAGGATTTTGGCAAATAACTTTTTTATTAAAATACATATCAAAAGGTAGTTGAAAATCAACTACCTTTTTTAATTTTGTCAGGTTTTGGAATTAAAAATATTAAATACAATTTTTGAGACACATGGAAAAATTCAGGAATGCATAAAGGGCATATCTGAAAACAAAGGATTATTTTTAAAAAATCTAATAGGGTCTTCAAAAAGTATATTTATCTCAAGAATTATTAATCAATTCAATAATGCACATTTAATAATTCTTCCAGATAAAGAAACAGCAGCCTATTTTCACAATGATTTATCGGTTGTTTCTGATAACCATATCCTTTTTTTTCCAACCTCTTTTAAACGATCCATTATCTATGGACAAGAAGATAATTCAAATCTATTATTAAGGGCAGAAACATTGCAATCATTAGCAAACAATGAACATTCCATCATTGTTACGTACCCCGAAGCTATCATTGAAAAAGTTATTAATAAGGATAAGTTAATAAGCTCTACACTAAAGTTAAGTGTTGGTGAACAAGTTTCAATTGATTTTATTCAGGAAGTTCTGCAAGAATATCATTTTCAGTATGTAGATTTTGTATATGAACCGGGGCAATATTCTATCCGAGGAAGTATTATTGATATTTTCTCATTCGCATCCGATGATCCCTATAGAATTGACTTTTTTGGTGATGAAGTAGATTCCATAAGATCATTTGATGTTGAAAACCAACTTTCAAAACAAAGCTTTGAAATTATTAGTATTGTACCAAAAATTGTAAATCCTGAATCGGAGAACAAAGAGCTTAAACAAACAGAATCGTTCTTTCATTATCTAGAACAGAACGCTATAATTTGGTTAGATGATCTTAGTTTTATTTTAGATAAAATAAAGGAAATCGAAACTAAGCTAGATACAGAAAAAGAAAACAATCAAATTATATCTCAATCTCAATTCCTTGATACGCTCAAAAAATTTAGCTGCAACGAATTTGGACTTAAAAGTTATTTTAAGAATATAGAAATAGATTTTAATACTTCACATCAGCCTTCCTTTAACAAGAATTTTGAATTGTTAGGAAACAATATTCTGGAGAATTTTGAAAAAGAATATACTACATATATTTTATCCGATAATGAAAAGCAAATTGAGCGATTAAATGCAATTTTTAATGATATTAATCCTGAAATAAGTTTTGAACCTATCTTAAAAACAGTTCATGAGGGATTCATAGATCATGATTTAAAGATTTGTGTTTATACTGATCATCAAATATTTGGAAGATATCATAAGTTTAAAATAAAAAACAGTCTTCAGAAAAAAGAACAAATTACCATGCGTGAACTCACCGGATTGCATCCTGGAGATTACGTTGTACACATAGATCATGGTATTGGAAAGTTTGGTGGTTTGGAAAAAGTTGATATCAGTGGTAAAACACAGGAAGCTATAAAATTAGTATATAAAGACCAGGATACAGTTTATATAAGTATTCATTCCCTGCATAAAATTTCTAAATATAAAGGGAAAGATTCTGAGCCTCCAAAAATTTATAAATTAGGTTCAGGAGCATGGCAAAAACTTAAACAAAATACAAAATCAAAAGTTAAGGATATTGCCAAAGAACTTATACTATTATATGCTCAGCGAAAAGAACAGAAAGGATTTGCTTTTTCAGCGGATACATACTTGCAAAGAGAATTAGAGTCTTCCTTTATTTATGAAGACACACCAGATCAATTGTCATCTACAAACTCGGTAAAAACCGATATGGAAACAGACACTCCAATGGATCGGTTAATTTGTGGTGATGTTGGTTTTGGCAAAACAGAAATAGCCATACGTGCTGCTTTTAAAGCGGTAGCAGATAGCAAACAAGTTGCTATATTAGTTCCTACAACGATTCTGGCTTTGCAGCATTATCAAACTTTTAGGTCAAGGCTTTCCGATTTTCCTTGCAATATTGAATATATTAGTCGTTTAAGACCAAGAAAACAACAAACCGAAATTATTAAGGACCTTGAGAATGGCAAAGTAGATATTATTATAGGCACCCATAAACTGGTTGGAAAAGATATTAAGTTTAAAGATTTAGGCTTACTAATAATCGATGAAGAACAAAAATTTGGAGTATCAGTAAAAGAAAAGCTAAAAAAGATAAAAGTAAATGTTGATACGCTTACATTAACAGCAACGCCAATTCCAAGAACTCTTCAATTTTCCATGATGGGAGCTCGCGATTTGTCTATAATAAACACTCCCCCGCCTAATAGATACCCTATTATTACAGAACTACACTCTTTTAATGAAGATATCATAAAAGAAGCAGTAGAATATGAATTTCAGAGAAATGGGCAAGTATTTTTTATCCATAATCGTGTTCAGAATATTGCAGAAATAGAAGCACTGGTAAAAAAATTATGCCCAGACGTAAGAACTGTTTTCGCGCATGGACAAATGGAAGGACCCAAGCTTGAAAAAATAATGCTGGATTTCATTAACTACGAATATGACGTATTAATAGCAACTACTATAATTGAATCTGGATTAGACATACCAAATGCTAATACTATTATAATAAACAATGCACAAAATTTTGGATTAAGCGACTTACACCAGCTTCGTGGTCGGGTTGGGCGTTCGAATAAAAAGGCATTTTGTTACTTACTTGCTCCGCCTTTAACCTCTGTAACACCTGAAGCTAGAAGACGCCTTAAGGCTATTGAAGAATTCTCTGAGTTGGGAAGCGGATTCAATATTGCCATGCAGGATTTGGATATTCGAGGTGCAGGAAATCTTCTGGGAGCTGAACAAAGCGGCTTTATTACAGATATTGGTTTCGAGACCTATCATCGTATATTAAACGAAGCTATATTAGAATTGAAAGAATCCT
>PKTC01000193.1 GCA_002869305.1 Marinilabiliales bacterium | reverse complement strand
TATTTGGTTTGCTTGCAACTGTTGGGGCATCATTAACAGCTCTGGGTGCAGCGGGAACATTTTCATCTGATACCGAAGGTCAGTTATGGATCATGATGATTGGTCGATTATTATTCGGATCGGGGCTTGAAGTAGTGTGTGTAATTGCCATGCGAACTATTGTTAAATGGTTTAAAGGATACGAGCTTGCTTTAGCTATGGCTATTAATATGGGTTTTGGTCGTTTAGGATCAACCTTAGGTCAGGCATTATCAATTGATATAGGACAAGGAGTTGTTTCTCCAGCAGTTAATTTTGCAGCTACTTTAATTGCTATCGGTTTAATCATGTTCTTAATTTACATCTTTTTCGATGTTAAATTAGACAAGCAACTTAAAGGAGAAGAAGTTGAAGGTGAAGATGAGCAATTCAGATTTTCTGACTTAATTAAATTAGTTACTAACAGATCATTTTTATTTATTGCACTTCTTTGTGTTACATTCTATTCGGCAGTATTTCCTTTCATGCAATATGCTCCGGATTTATTGATTAATAAATTCAATTTCACATATGATCTTCCAGAAAGTGCAACCGTATTGGTTCTTGGAAGTAAAACATTAGGTAACCTAGCGATATATCTCGGATTATTTATTTTTGCATTAGCCATTACGCTGGTTCCTTCAAATATTAAAAAGAAGAGCAGTAAAATTGCTTCAGTTGCAATAATATTGGCCATTTTTGTTGCGTTCATTTATTCATTCTCCGATACATTTGGAATGTGGTTAAAGAATGGACCAAAAACAGCTAGTTTAATTCCTTTAGGATCGATCTTATTTACTCCAATCTTTGGTAAAATTGTTGATAACAAAGGTAAGGCAGCATCGCTTATGATTTTGGGAGCTTTGTTGTTAATCTTCGCTCACCTGGCATTATCAATTTTTGACAGTACATTATTAGGATATTTAGGATTGCTATCGTTAGGTGTTGCATTTTCACTGGTTCCTGCAGCCATGTGGCCTTCAGTTTCTAAAATTGTTGCTGAAAATCGATTAGGTACAGCTTATGCTGCTATGTTCACTATTCAGAACTGGGGATTAAATGCATTTTTCAAAGGTATTGGTTGGGTACTTGATAAAGCAAACCCTGAGGTAGTGGCCCAATTAGAATCAACAAGAAATTCTCTTGAACAGCAAGGATTAAGTAGCTTAGAAATAAGTAACATATTGCAGGAAAAGCAAATTGTTACTGGAGAAATTCCTCCATTTGATTATACTGTGCCTATTCTTATGTTAGTTGGATTAGGTGTAGTTGCAATTTTCTTGGCATTCTTACTTAAAAAAGCCGACAAGAAACAAGGATATGGGTTAGAATTACCTTCTGGCGCAGAAGCTCCAAATGGTGAATAAAAATAAATTCTTACAATATTTAAAGCTGTCTTTCGAGGCAGCTTTTTTTTATTTTTATTTGTATCATTGTGTTTCTAAAATTTAAATTTAAATATTATGTCAAAAAGACTTTCCGATTCTAAATACTTGCGCTGGGGAATCCTCATTTTGGTTGGATTTATCTTATCAGTAAATTATTATTTCTACGATGCCTTTTCAACATTAAAAGATTTACTGCTTAGGGAGTTTGGATTTACAAATACTCAATACGGACTTTTTGTAGCCTTTTATTCCATTCCAAATACTTTCCTTTTTATGGCAGTTATCGGGGGAATTATATTAGATAAATTAGGAATCCGAAGAACAGGATTTATGTTCATTTTCTTTATGGCATTTGGGGCCTTACTTACTGCTTATGGCGCTTCTGATATGTATCAGGATGGTTTAGGTTATGGTTTAATGAGCTCTTTTTTACCGAGGTATTCACCAGAACTGAAGATGATGCTTCTGGGAAGGTTCTTTTATGGATTAGGTGCTGAAACAAGTATTGTAGTCGTAAGCAAAATACTAGTTAAGTGGTTTAAAGGGAAGGATTTGGCTCTTGCATTTGGTTTGAAGGTAGGATTTGGCCGACTTGGAACATTTGCAGCATTAAATTTATCTCCCGTTTTAGCAAAAGGCGGAGAGGCTCTAGACGTTGCTGTTTGGTTTGCTGGGATTCTGGTTTGCATTGGATTGCTTGCATTTATAGTGTACATACTTTTTGATTTAAAATTCGATAAAGAAGTTCAGGAAAAACAGGTATTACTTACTGAAAAGGATAAATTTAAAATTTCGGATGTGTGGGATATTTTAACGAATAGAGCCTATTTGTTTATTGCATTGTTATGTGTTACATTTTATTCTGCTGTTTTCCCATTCGTTGCTTTTGCCCCTGACTTTTTTGCTGATAAATTTGGGATGAGCGACGTTGTTAGTGGTCGAATAACATCTTTACTACCTTTGGGAACCATGGTCTTTACACCAATTTTTGGGGCATTGATCGATAGAATAGGAAAAGGAGCTACTGTAATGATCTATGGGTCATTTATTCTATTAATTGTCCACCTGACTTTTGCTTTGACAAATTTTCCACCATACATTCTAATGGTACTTCTTGGTATTTCTTTTTCTCTGGTACCTGCTTCTATGTGGCCTACTATGGTTAAATTGGTGAAGGAAAAAGAGATTGGAACTGCTTATGGATTAATGTATTCGATACAAAATCTTGGACTTTGGGGATTTCCCATCCTGGCAGGAATGATTCTGGACGCAACAAATCCAGGTAATCCAGAAATCTTAAATTACACCTATGCAATCTTAATGTTTGCCGGACTGGGATTTTTGGGATTGTTTTTTGGTTTAATGCTTAAACGTAACGATAAAAAGTATGGCTTAGGGGTTGATCAGCCTCTAAATAAAAAATAGAAATTAATTAATATAAAAATTAAGCAGTGAGTTTTATTACATGGCACGATAGATATTCGGTAGGTGTTCATTCAATTAATGATCAACATAAAAAATTAGTTGAAATGATCAATAATTTATATGCAGAATTTTATAACGGAATTACCGACGAATTTCTCAATAAGTTAATCGTTGAGTTAGAAAAATATGCAGTTTACCATTTTGCTTATGAAGAAAAATTCATGAAATTATATAATTACAATGACCTCAAAGCACATGAGGATGAACATAATACATTTGTTGAAAAAATCAAAAAATATAAAGAAACAGTATCTGTTTCAAATAAAATTGAAGTAATTGATTTAGCGACATACTTAAAAAATTGGTTATTAAAACATATCATGGGTACAGATAAAAAATACTCGAAATTATTTCAGGAAAAAGAAATGGATTAGAACAATACAATAAGAAATAACAAAGGCTCGAGATACTCGAACCTTTGTTTGTTATATTATTGACTTAAAGTTTAATTTGTAACATTGTAGATATCCTTAAATAGATCTTTATTCTCCTTAATTTTATCTTCGTTACCATAAACGCAAATCTCACCTTGATCCAATATTTCTTTTATCATTCCCTCAAAGCTTTTTATATCTTCAAGTTTTGTTCCTAAAACAGCAGCTCTTTCAGCTTTTAGATCTTCAATTGTTGTATTTCTAAAATGTCTACTAACAGCAATGGAACCTCTTTGAGATGCAGTTGTTGGTCTGTCCATTCTTGCTATGGTACCAATAATAAATCTTGTCATTTCACTTTCTTCGGCATCAAATTCATTTAAGAAAGACGGGGTAGCATCATAATTTGTCAAAGTTTCAGATAAGTTAGGATCACGATACGATGCAAAATAAACTTCTCCAGAACTTGAAAAACCTGCAAATCCGCCATATGCACCACCTATAACTCTTATTTGATTTTGCAACCAATCACTGGAGATAATTTGATTTAATACTCTCATTTTACCATCCCACTCATAACCTAATTTCTTAAAGTTATATCCTTTTATCACATACTGTACCTTTGAGGCAGACATCAAACCTTCATTTTTGACTGATAAATCAAAATTCCACTCATTAATATTTCCATCACCTTCAGGTAATGTGGAAGTTAAGATATTTAACGCATCAGTGTATGCTTGATATTGTTCTTTTGCGCAAGTAACTGTTGCAATCATATTCTTTTGAGTGAATAAAATATTAGCTGCTTTGGCAAGATTTTCTGATACTTCTTCATTTTTAGCATCAAAATTATTTATGATATCAGTTATAAATCTATAATATTCTAGTCCATCAGTTAATTCATCAAACATTCCATTATTTGAATGATATGAACTTAAACGTGTCATGGCATATCCAAGC
Source organism: Marinilabiliales bacterium (assembly GCA_002869305.1). Classification (GTDB taxonomy): domain Bacteria; phylum Bacteroidota; class Bacteroidia; order Bacteroidales; family UBA12077; genus UBA12077. Next base: position 22,467 of record PKTC01000193.1, on the reverse strand, counting down.
CCATAGTTCTTAACATAAGATTCAACTTTTGATTGATGACGAATTAATACATCTTTTAGTCTCTCAGTATCATCAAATTTTGATTTATTGAGTATCTCTTCAATAAGTTCAAACATTTTAGGACCTTTTTCGGTAAATGCCTTAGAATTAACCACTAAATAAGGAAGTAGTTTGTCATCAGAATTATCTTCAAGGTAAGAACTTAAATAGGTATAAAAACCTCCTGTATGTATATTTAGTGCATTGTCTAAATCACCAAATATGTAGCTTTCTGTATTAAGCATTCCAATAACTTCTGCCAGCAGATTTCCATAAGGAATTAATTCCTGAGGAAGTGCTCGAAGATCAAAATATAAAGTTGAATACAATATATTGCTAGTAAAGTCTTCGTGATAAAGAACGGGAACATTTCCTGCTTTTTTCTCCTCCAAACTATACCATTCAACATCAGGACTTATATCGGAAAGAGATAGCATAGGAACGGTTGCCAGAGCTTCAGGTGTATCTTCTCTTTTTTGATGTTCCTTCAATTCTATTGTTTCATCAACAAGTTTTTGCAATTCTTCCTGGTTTAAACTTGCTTTATAGTCAGCTAATTCCTTTTTTGTATTAGCTATTATTTCCTTTTCCAATCCTGGCTGTGGGTTTAATACCATCATTAAGGCATGAGGATTATCAATCATTTGTTCTTTGATCACTCGTTCAAGTAATCCATTTTGAATTCCTTCTTTTACTTTTGCCAAGGGTTTTTCAAATTCAAGTCCAACAAATGGATCATCCTCAAAGAACCAACCCTGGTATGTGCTCATAGCATATCTCATTCCTTTTTGCGGAGTATTACCTTCGCGCATACTAAATTCCCAACGATTAATAATACCTTCAATCATTTCAGGATCAAATCCTTCCTCGCTTACTTTTTGTAAAGTTTCATAAATAATTTTATCAAAATTATCTTTGTCTTCGGGATTTGCATTTTGAACCCTAAACTGGAAAACATTTTGTTTAGAGTTATCAACAAAGGCTCTTATCTCTTTTCCAATTTTTGCTTCTTGAAGCGCCAATCTAATTGGAGCTGATTCATGGTTAACTAAAGCTTCACTAAGAATGCCCAAAGCCATTGAAAGTTCTTGATCAGTATTTAAACCTGCCACGAAATATTTACCAATGTATGTATTATCAACTATTGGACTTCCTTCAGGAACGGCATAAGATTTAACAGCTTCTTTTTTAGCTTCAAAGGGCTCTTGCAAAGGAATCTCTACTTTCTGATCTGATTTTTCATATTTAGAAAAATACTCCGCATTGATAAATTCTAATTCCTTATTTAAATCTGCATCTCCATAAAGCAATGTATAACTATTAGATGGTTGATAATATTTATCATGAAATTGCGTAAAGTACTCTTGAGTAAGACCTGGAATTGCAGCAGGATATCCTCCAGAAGAAACTCCGTATGTATTATCTGGGAACAGTAATTTATAAGCCTGGAAACCAAGTTCACTGGTAGGATTTGAGAAAACACCTTTCATTTCATTGTAAACAACACCTTTGTATACTATTTCGCCCTCAATATCGTCTAATTCATAATGCCATCCTTCTTGTTTTAATACGCGTGGATCTTCATGTAAAATAGGATTAAAAACAGCATCTAAATACACATGCATGAGATTAAAATAATCCTTATTGTTCATACTTGCTACCGGATAAGTCGTAATATCAGAGCCTGTCATAGCATTAAGGAATGTATTTAACGATCCCTTGGCTAAAACATCAAAAGGACTTTTTACCGGAAAATTTTTGGATCCGTTTAAAACAGAGTGCTCCATGATATGTGGTGTTCCATAATCATGTTCGGGAGCTGTTTTAAAAGCAATATTGAAAAGTTTATTGTTATCATCTGCAGCGATTTTTAATAATCGGGCGCCACTTTTTTCATGAATAAAGTATAAACATTCAGCATTAACTTCTTGTACAAATTTCTTTTCAACAAGTTTAAAGCCATGATAGATTTTACCAACTTTAAAGTTGGATTGAGGATTACATGCCCATAGTAAGCTTATAAAACTTACTAGGATAAAAGAAAAAAAACGGTTTCTCATTTTACTGATAGGTTTTAAATAATAGGTTAATAAATAAATGTTTTAGAGTTTGAAGCATTAAAAATAAGTTTTTTTTATTGTTAATTGATAAAAACGCTAGTTTTAACGTTTTATTTATCTGAATTATTTTTTAGGATTAAAGCGTTAATTAATATAGATAAAAGTGATTTTAAAGATTATATATCAAGATGATTTCCTAATTGCAATTAATAAACCTCATGGATTGTTAGTACACAGATCTGGTTATGCAAGTAATGCAAATGTGTTTGCAGTTCAAGAATTAAGAAACCAGATAGAGCAAAAGGTGTTTCCATGTCATCGCTTAGATAGAAAAACCTCAGGTGTATTATTGTTTGCTTTAGATGAAGATACCAATCGTAAATTACAACAGCAGTTTGCAAGCAACAGTGTACAAAAGAAATATTTGGCAATCGTCCGTGGATTTACGAATGATAAGGGAATAATTGATTATTCATTAACCAATGACAAAGGAAAAACACAAAACGCCATAACTAAATACAAAACCATAAATCAATCTGAGGTGGATATTTCATTTGGGAAGTTTAACACTTCGCGCTATTCGTTGGTTGAAGCTAATCCTCAAACTGGCAGATATCATCAAATTAGAAAACATTTTGCTCATATTATGCATCCAATTATTGGCGACCGTCCACATGGATGTAATAAACAGAATAAACTATTTAAAGAAAAATTTAATATGACAACCATGATGCTTCATGCATCAGAAATCTCCTTCAATCATCCTCACAAAAATTCAGTTATTCTTATTCAGGCTGATTTGCACGAAGAGTTTAAAAGAACAAAAGCCTTATTGGATTTATAGAGAAACTCCTGTTTCATCATTGAAACAGGAGTAAAATACTAACTTAAAGCGAAGTTGTGAAGAAAATCTTCGATATTTTTATAAATGTTCAGAAAGCTTAATGAGTTGTATAAATTCACTTCGATATCCTTCTTTATCTTTACCTTTTGAATCTTGCGCGAGTTTTATTACTGAATTATAACTTACATTACCCTTGTGTTCTGAGTTGCGAAGTAACATACCAAAACCAGCAACTGCAGCAGAAAATCTAAAATTATCAGACATATCTGTCATATAGTTATCTGCATATGGAATAACCTCTTCCAATAATATACTTTTATGACCATCAGGCTTTTTGTATCTGAATTTAACCGTTGCAACTTCATCACCTTCCTTAGCTAAGTTGCTCAGTTTACTTGTTTGATATTTTAAATCATTCTTCTTTAAAGAAGCATTGTTAGCTAATGTTATTTCGTATAAGGCAGTGACAGTATGGCCGGATCCTAGTTCACCGGCATCCTTTTTATCATTTTCAAAATCTTCATTGTTTAACAAACGATTTTCGTATCCAATTAATCGATAAGACTCTACAATTGAAGGATTAAATTCGATCTGTATTTTAACATCTTTGGCAATTGTAAATAGAGTGCCTCCGAATTCATTTACCAACACCTTCTTTGCTTCCATAATATTGTCTATATATGCATAATTTCCATTTCCTTTGTCAGCAATAATTTCCATTTTATCATCCATATAGTTTCCTGTTCCAAAACCAAGTACAGAAATAAAGGTTCCTTTTTCGCGTTCTTTTTCAATTAGGCGCTCCATTTCAGCATTGCTTGATTGACCAACATTAAAATCACAATCAGTTGCCAATATAATTCGGTTGTTTCCTCCTTCAATAAAATTTTCGGATGCTACCTGGTATGCAAGTTTTAATCCTGCAGCTCCTGCGGTTGATCCTCCGGCACTTAATCTTTCTAGTGAGCTTAGGATCTTTTGTTTTTCATTTCCCCTGGTTGATGGTAAAACTAATCCCGAGCTACCAGCATAAACCACAATTGCTACTCGATCTTCTTCTCTGAGTTGCTGAACTAAAAGTTTGAAAGCTTTTTTTAGCAAAGGAAGTTTATCTGCAGAGCTCATAGAGCCCGACACATCAATTAAAAAAACAATGTTGGATGCTGGCAAGTTATTCATTTCAATTTTTTCACCTTGAAGCCCTACGTGAAGTAACATATTTTCCTCATTCCATGGGCAATGTGCTAACTCTTGATATATTGCAAAAGGATGACCGTTATCAGGTTGTGGATAATCATAATTAAAGTAATTAATCATTTCCTCAATACGAACTGCATCCATTGGAGGTCTTTGTCCATTATTTAGGAACCTTCGAACATTACTGTATGATGCAGCATCAACATCAATAGAAAAGGTTGACAGTGGAGCTTTTATGGCTTCTTTAAATCCATTTTCATGAATGGTTGAATATCCTTCACGGTTAAATTCTTCCTGAGGATAATAATATGCAGCAGGAGCAGACATTTCACATTCTGCATACATCTTTTTATGGCTTCGAGTTCTTATACCGGAAACTGCACCACCCAATCCTGTTACAACAACTTCATCCATTTCAAGAACCTCAGAATCTAACGCAACATTTATAATAGTTTGTCTACCTACTTTAATTTCTTGAGATACACATCCTACAAAACTAAAAACCAAAATATCTTTATCGTTGGCTTCAATAGAGTATTTTCCATTCATATCAGTTGTTGTTCCAACCTTTGAATTTCCCTTAAGAATTACAGATACACCAGGAAGAGCTAAGCCATCTTCGGCACTAATTACAGTTCCTGTGATGTTACGAGCACTTACATTAAAACTTATAAGTACTGTTAAAATCGAAATAAGAAATACATTTTTTTTCATAACTTTAAAATTTAGAAATTAATAATTCGTTTTCTTAAAGGGTGCACATGAATTAATAATTCCATAAAAAAAAATCACTTTTTTCAATTTTATTTACAAAATAAAGAAGATCAGAATATTATAATGCGTATAACTCATCAAGATATTGACCCAAATTCTGATTCTGAATTGTTAAATAGTTATATTAAGACAGGCAATCTTGAAATATTAGGTAAATTATATAATCAATATATTCATTTGGTTTATGGGGTTTGTTTAAAATATTTAAATAATAGGGAAGAAAGTAAAGATGCAGTAAACAAAATATTTGAGAATTTAATTGTTGAAATCCCTAAATTTGAAATACAGAATTTCCGAAGTTGGTTATATGTTGTTGCAAAGAACCATTGCTTAATGGTAATTCGAAAAAAGAAAACGGAAAAAAAGCATTTCGAGCAATATTCTGAGAATTATTATATGGAATCTACAGATATTTTGCATCCTATTGATGAAGTTTCGGATAATGCCTTATATGATAATTTGAAAAATTGTATTGAAAAATTAAAGCAGGAGCAGAAAAGCTGCATTGAAATGTTTTATTTTGATAAAAAGTGTTATAAAGAAATTTCGAGTGAGTTAAAGTTAGAAGAAAAGAAAGTAAAAAGCTTTATACAAAACGGAAAACGAAATTTAAAAATTTGTTTGGAACAATATGAAGTAAAACCAGATGTCTAGGAAGAAACTGACATATAAAGATTTTATCAATTATTTTAGCAATAACTTGCAGAATAAGGATAAACATGATTTTGAGAAAGAAATGATGCGTGATGCATTTGAGGAGGAGGCTTTTGATGGTTTGTCGAAATTAAGTGCAGAAGATTTGGAAAAGGATCTTAACGAACTAAGAACAAATATTTCTGATAACATTAAAAAGACAAGAAGAATTATACCTGTTTGGTTTAGATATGCCGCAAGTATTATTATATTGATAGGTATCGGATTTACCATTGTATTCTTAAACAGTAGGTATTGGAATGAATCAATGCTTAAGGAGCAAGTTGCAAAGGAGATGGAAATGGTCGACAGTATTATGGTTGAGACTGAAAAAGTAATTCAGAAGTCGACTCAAGAACAAGATACCATTGAAATAAAACCAGAGGAATTAATAGCAGATAATAAAAAGCAAAACTCTAAAAAATCTGCTAAGATTGAAAAAGGAATTGTCGAAGATAAAATTGAAGATTCTGACGCTTTTATCTCTGAAGCTGATGAAGAAATCGAATTTGATGATGCTATGGATATGATTGAATTTGAAGAAGAGGAAGAAGTTGTGGAGGATGAAATTATAAAAATAGAAGGGTCAACTCCGGTGAAAGCAATTGCAGTAGAGCAAGAAAAAAAGGAGGCGGATTTTGCGGCTGGAGTATCTGAACAAGATGTAGAAAAGGCTTTACATGGGAAGTTAGCTGGAGTTCAAGTGAGAGGAAAATCAAGTACTCCGCAATCTGCAAAAAAATCGAATAAAGAAATTGAAGCTGCAAACCAAGTAACCATTGTAAAAGGTAGAATTGTTAGCTCAGATGATGACTTATCAATTCCAGGCGTTTCCGTAACTTTAAAAGATAACCCGCAGTTTGGTACTACAACAAATATGGATGGAGAGTTTCAACTTAATTTGCCGGTAGCAGATGAAGATCTAAAAACCTTAATAGCCTCATTTGTAGGAATGAAATCGATAGAAATTGAGATAGAGGAAGATACAAATTTGCTTGTATATATGGAACCTGATGTACTTGAAATGGATGAAGTAGTTGTGGTTGGTTATGGTGTTAGCAATGAAAATAAGGGTTTAGAAGGTGCTAGGATTTCTGCAAAACCCCCAACATCAAATACCCGAAATAAATTTAAAAAGCAAATTCTGGATGCACTGGATTATACTAAATTTTCAGAGTATCCCGGTAACTATAGAATAAAAGTGACATTTACAGTTGGCGAAGATGGTTCACTGTACAACTTTATTTTTAGTAACTCGCCGAATGAAACTTTTAGCAACGAAATAAAAGGAGTAATAAAAGAATTAGGTAAATGGCATCCTGCAACAGAAGATGAAAGAAACATAACTTCCACAGTAAAGCTAACACTTAAGTTTGAAGTTATTAAATAGCTTGGTTTTATGAGTTTTTAATTTTTTCAATAGCACTATCTAAATATTCCTGTGAATCTTTACTATGTGCCAAAGAAGGATGGAAGCACCATTGGCTTGGTATTTGGATTTAATATTGCAAAAAAACAAAAAAGAAATGAGGAAAAATACCAAAAGAAAAAAGCTGCATCACAATTATGGTGATGCAGCTTTTTATTTATCTTAAAATTGTTTGAGCACGATTAGGTCCAACAGAAACTATCTTTATAGGAACTTTCACTACCTTCTCTATATAAAGTAGATAATCTTTAAATTCTTGTGGAAGTTTTTCATAAGAATCGATTTCGGTTATATCTTCTTTCCAGCCTTTAAATTCCTTAAAAACAGGCTCAAGAGGTTCATTTACTTCGAAAGGTAAATAATCAATCTCTTTCCCATTAAATTTGTAATGAGTACAGATCTTTAACGTATCAAAACCTGACAATACATCTGCTTTGGTAACGATAAGTTCGGTTACACCATTTAACATTACAGAGTATTTCAGCGCAGGAAGATCTAACCAACCGCAACGCCTTGGTCGTCCCGTTGTTGCACCAAACTCATGTCCTTGTTTTCGAAGTGTTTCACCCTCTTCGTTTTCTAATTCTGTAGGGAATGGTCCACTTCCAACGCGAGTACAATAAGCTTTGAATATTCCGATTACATTTCCAATTTTATTTGGAGCTACTCCAAGTCCGGTGCAAGCACCAGCGCAAATGGTGTTCGATGAAGTTACAAATGGGTAAGAACCAAAATCAATATCTAACAATGTACCCTGGGCACCTTCAGCTAAAACTAATTTCTCTTCATTAAGATATGTATTCACTTCGTGTTCGCTTTCAATTAACTTGAATTGCTTGATAATTTCGATTCCTTTAAACCAGCTTTCTTCGTATTCTTTTAGATTGTAATCGAAGTCGTATTGTTTTAAAAGATCTTTATGCTTGTTGGTTAAGAATTCATATTTTTCTTTAAATCCTGGATTAATAATATCTCCAACCCTCAATCCGTTTCTTCCAGTTTTATCCATGTATGTTGGACCAATGCCTTTTAAGGTGGATCCAATTTTAGTTTTTCCTTTTGCTTTTTCAGACGCAGCGTCAAGTATTCTATGAGAAGGTAAAATTAAATGTGCTCTTTTCGAGATGTATAAATTTTTTGTAAGATCAACATTTAATTCCTTAAGCTCATCAATTTCTTGTTTAAATATAACAGGGTCTATCACAACACCATTTCCAATAATATTGACTGTTTCTTCGCGAAAAACTCCAGATGGAATGGTATGTAAGACATGCTTTATTTTGTTAAATTCCAGTGTGTGTCCAGCGTTAGGACCACCTTGAAATCTTGCTATAACATCATATTTTGGTGCTAATACATCCACAATTTTCCCTTTGCCTTCGTCGCCCCACTGAAGACCTAATAATACATCTAATTTCATCTATTTACCTGATTTATATATGCGTTTGCAAATTACAACAAAAGCTTAAAAATAAAAAAATCCCCATGTTCTTTGTGGAGATTTGAGAATTCTTTATGAACTTTTTATTAACTTTCTTTTTTTCCTTTTTTCTTTTCACAATCATTACAGGTGCCGTAAAAATAAAGCGAGTGATAGCTAATCTTAAAACTCATCATTTTAGCAGCTGTTTCCTGAATCTCGTGAATCCTCGGATCACAGAATTCAAGAACCTTTCCACATTCCTGGCAAATTAAATGATCGTGTTGTTTAGAGTTGTGAGCTTTTTCAAATTGAGCGATGTTTTTACCAAACTGATGTTTAATAACCAAATTACTTTCCAGCAACAATTCAATTGTATTGTATAAAGTTGCTCTACTTACCCTGTAATTTTTATTTTTCATTGAAATATAAAGTGACTCAATATCAAAATGATTATCTCGCGAATATATTTCTTCCAGAATAGCATATCTTTCAGGAGTTTTCCTGTGTCCACGTTTTTCCAGATATTCTGTGAAAATTTGCTTTACAGTATCTTTTGTATCAACACTAATCATAAAATACCTTATTAATAACGAATGCTAAAAGTATGAATTTTTTTTCTTATTTAGAATTAATTTAAAGAAAAATTACTTTGAGATTTCTTCTATTCTTTTTACCGAATCAACACCCTTAATTTTACTTATATTCATGATAAGATTGTTTAAGTCGTTCACGTTATGAACGTAGAGCTCTATTTCACCTTCAAATATTCCATCGTGTGTTTCAATAAAGATTTTACGTATGTTTACGGAGAGTTCATTTGAGATAGCTGTGGTTATATCCGCAGCAACACCAACACGATCAATGCCGTTAAGCGACAATTTGGCTAAAGAAGATAAATACTTTTGAGAAGTCCACTTTACTGGAACAATAAAGTTACCCTCGCTCGACATAAGTTTAATTGCATTAGGGCATTTAGATTTATGAATCATTACCACCTCCACATCGGGATTCTTATATCCCATTACTACATCACCTGGGATTGGATTACAACATTTGGCAAATTCAATACTAAAGTTATCTTCTTCCGATGTGTCTCTAATAATGAGAGGGTCTTTATAATTAAATTTTTGTTTATGAGTAGGAGTAATTTCAGTTTTCTTGGGTTTACTCGAGGATGTGCTTTTAGAAATTTGTAAACCCCAATATCGTATAATCTTATTCTTAGTATTTTTCTTTAAAATTTTCTTAAGGTTGTCTAACCGTATAATTCCACTACCTATTTTACTATAGAGTTCATCTTTACTTACAACTTCAAACTCTGGTAAGATCTTTTTAAATACACGCCCATTAGGATGAACTTTTAATTCTTTTAATTTTGTTTCTAAAATGGTTTTTCCTTTTTTAATTCGATCCTTGGTTTCGGCTTTAATTGCATCGGTTATGCTGGTCTTTGCTTTTGCCGTTTTAACATGCCCCAGCCACTCCTTTTGAATTTTTTGTTTATTGGAAGTTATTACTTCAATCTGGTCTCCACTGCGTAAAATATAATTTAGTGGCACCAATTTGTGATTTACCTTAGCACCAATCGCTTTATTTCCAATTTCGCTATGAATTTCGTATGCAAAGTCAAGGGCAGTTGAGTATTTGGGTAATGTTTTTAAATCACCCTTTTGAGTAAAAACCATAATCTCTGCCGAAAAAAGATTCATTTTAAACTCATCCAGGAATTCTAGTGCATCGGAATTAGGATTTTCGAGCATTTCCCTAATCTTTTTAATCCATTTATCCAATTCGCTTTCGTTTGTTTTCTCTCCTTTATATTTCCAATGGGCAGCAAAGCCTCGCTCTGCAATTTCGTCCATACGTTGGGATCGAATCTGTACTTCTACCCATTTACCGTTGGGTCCCATAACCGTGGTGTGTAGTGCCTCGTATCCATTGGCTTTGGGCGAACTGATCCAATCTCTTATTCGATCTGGTTTTGGTGTATAGATATCTGTTATTAGTGAATAAATTTGCCAACATTGAGATTTTTCAGTTTCAGGATTAAGAGGTTTAAATACAATTCGAATAGCCATTAAATCGTAAACTTCTTCAAATGGTATATTTTTAACTTGCATCTTATTCCAAATTGAAAAGATAGATTTTGGCCTGCCATTAATATCGAATTCTATATTGTTTTTTTCCAATTTTTCTATAATTGGCAACGAGAAGCGATTTATTTCCTGCTGACGCTTTTTTTCATTATCGGCTATTTTATGGGCTATCTCATCAAAAACATGGGGGTGACGATATTTTAGACTTAAATCTTCAAGTTCTGTTTTTATGGCATAAAGGCCTAAGCGGTGGGCTAGTGGAGCGTACAGATAAATAGTTTCTCCGGCAATTTTTAGCTGTTTGTTTGTCGGCATAGATTCCAGCGTTCGCATGTTATGCAAACGATCCGCTAGTTTTATAAGAATTACCCGCACATCATCCGATAATGTTAAAAGCATTTTTCTAAAATTCTCAGCCTGCAATGAAGAATGCTTATCAAATACATCAGAAATTTTAGTTAAGCCATCAATTATTGAAGCAATTTTCTCACCAAATAGATGTTTTATATCTTCCAAAGTATATTCAGTATCCTCAACTACATCATGAAGTAAAGCGCATGCTATTGAAACGGCTCCAAGGCCAATTTCTGATGTTACTATTTTAGCAACTTCAACAGGATGCAGAATATAAGGTTCTCCCGATTTTCGTTTTACTCCCTTATGAGATTCTTTGGCAAGATCAAAAGCTTTTCGAATAAGTTTAATGTCCTTAACCTTTACATGTTTTGAGCAGCTAGCAATCAGACCATTATACAAGCTTTCTGCATATTGATCTTCATCGGTAATATTGGTCTTAATATCAGGGCTATTGCTGCTCATTGAAATTGCCTTAAACAGTGAATTACAAAGTTAATGAAATTTTGATGAAATTTGTTGTAAGTGCGATGGTATTATGGATAGATAACCATTACAGTTCCTCTTTGTTCAAAAATTTGATCGTTAGGAGTCTTGAGTTTTACATAATAGATATATGCACCTGTAGGGGCAGAATTTCCATTGGCTTCTTTGCCATTCCATGGTTTAGAATAATCAGTTGTCTCAAATAAGATGTTCCCCCATCGATTGTAAACTTTTAATTCATAGGAGCTTGGGACAAAACTAAAAATAGGTCTGAATTCTTCATTGAGACCATCTCCATTGGGTGTAAATGCCTCTGGAATAAAAACTTTAGGTTTTAAATAAATGCACACAGTATTTGATTGACTGAAATCATTCCCAGATGCATTTGCATCAAGCGCTTGCACATAATAGCAAAACTGGGTGTAGTTCTGATAATTTTCAATGTTGTCATCAAAATAATTAAAACCACGATCACCAATTAATTCAGGATCAAGTTCATTAATTTTTCTGTATATTTTATAATTAACAAGGTTACCGTCTTTTAAATGATTCCATGTAAGCGAATTATCATATTCGTTATTGTCAATTTCTAGCAGTATATTATTGATTACATCAGAATTTGTTGTTTCGACGCCACACTTATTTGCTGAAATCAATTTGTAATAGCTAACTGTATTGTCCGGATCAGAATTGGTATCAGTTGCATTAATTTCAAAAGCGGTTGTAGTAATTATTTCTATGGTATCGTAATTGCCTGTTTCAGAGCTAGACTTTAAAAGTTTATATGTTTCTAATTCAGAACTTGGGTCAATTTCAAATTTCAGGTTGGTATTTTGTCCATCAACGGATGCCTTAACAGCATTGATATATCTAGGACTTAAATCCATATCTGTATAGATGTCATTTGTGTTTGATGATGATCTTATGCCTGGAGCATGTTGGGGAATCAAATTTATATAAAAAAGATAATTGCTATTTGGATTGATGCTTTCAACAGTATAAGTTTTTTGATCGAAATTTAGTTGTGTTAAAAGCTGTGGACTACCACTATTCTCAATTTGATAAACTTCATATTGGCTAGGAGATATATCTCCTTCATCGTAAATGTTATTAACATAGTTAGTCCACGTTAAGTTAATCTGAGAAAAGCAGGTATCAAATTCTGAAGTCAAATATGTCGTTGGAAATTTTTCAGAATCATAGCCATCAGATTCTGCACGTAATTTATAAATTCTGGTCATTGTATTTGCATTTGCAGAAAGGTCTATGTAATTGGTAATGGATGTGTCTGTTATAGTTGTGATTAACTCCCACTCCGGGGAGGAACTCGTAGGAGGTATTTTATTTCTATAAACAAATACATCTGAAGAGTCTTGTAAATGCCAACTTATAAAGACATTTCCTGTTCCGCTTATAACACTAACCTCTTGTAATATAGGAGGGTCCAAATTAGTTTGTGCTTTAGTAAGCAGAAACAAAAAAGAAAAAACAAACAATAATGTTGTAGCTATAACTTTGTTCATTAAATATCAAATATAAACATAAAACGAAAATACAAAGATTAATTGTATTTCCCTGCTACAGTTGTTGCTAAAGTATCTTCATGCAAATATTTATTGGCAATATCTTTAACTTCTTGAGGTCTTATAGATCTTATTGCATCGATTTCCTTTTGGAAATAACTCATATCCAGACCCAGTTCTATTATTTGCTTAAAAGAGGAGGCTATTTCAAAAGCACCATCGAAAGATCGCAATATATCACCAAGCATATAATTCTTAACTAAATTCAACTCCTCCTGACTAATTGTTTCTTCTCTTAGTTTCTTAATCTCAGTGATTATATCACTTAAAGCCTCTTTTGCAACATTAGAGCCAACTTCAGATAGAATGACAAAATATCCCGCATTTTTTAAAGATACTAAAACGGAGTTTATTCCATAAGTATAACCTTTATCTTCTCGAATATTCTTCATTAATCGTGATCCAAAATAGCCTCCAAGTATTGTGTTTACAATATTTAAATTATGATAATCAGAATGATCCCGATTGATGGTTACTTTACCTAATCGAATGGCCGACTGAGTTACATCTTCTTTTTCAACAATCGATAACTTTTTAATTCTAGATGGAATTTTATACTTTGTATCTACAAATTTTGAATTGTTATTCCATTTGTTATTTCCAAAATGTTGATTTAGAATAGAAATAACAGAATCATCAACCTTACCGGATAGAATAATCTTGCAATTATCAGCATTGTAGAAATTCTTATGAAATTGGATAATTTCCCCAGGTGTAATATTATCATAATCAACTATATTGGCTTTTTTACCATAAGGATGATTACTGCTAAATATTTGTTCATTAAACTCTCTGCGAGCTATGTTATTAACTTTCTCCAGTTCAATTTCAAAGTTTTGTTTTCGTTTTGCTAAGAATGTAGATAATTCATCTTCCGGGAAAGTTGGAAATTTTACTACATCTTCTAGAATCTTGATGGTTTCAGGCAAATATTTACTCAGTGTGTAGAGTGAAATATTACCGTAATCTTTGGTTGGCTGAGGATTAATAAAGGCACCATAATAATCTAATTTTTCAGCAATTTGTTGAGATGTAAGAGATTTCGTTCCCTCAGTAAGCATTTCATTTACAGTACTTGCAATAAGGGGTTTTTCCTGATACCAACTGCCGGCATTAAATTGCAAATCTATTTTAAGAACTTCTTGGGTTCCAGCATTTATAATAAAAGTTTCAATACCATTATCAAGTTTAATTTGTTTAGGAATCGGGATATTAATTTCTTCAATATTTTTAAACTGAGGTTGTTGTATGCGGTTAAAATCCATGTTCTTATTTTTTAGAAAGGTAATAAAGTGTCGAAGAGTTTTCTAATTTAAATAGCTTTGATGCTAACTGCGTTATATTTTCCTTCGAAATGCTCCTATATTTTTCAATTTCATGATTGATTAAATCAGCATCACCAAGTAGTTCAAAATACGAAAGACTCATCGCCTTATTTAAAGCACTTAGCTGGCTGAATTGATAAACTGATTCAAATTTATTCTTAACTTTTTCTATTTCGTAATCAGAAATATCACCACCAATAATGTGTTGCAACTCAATATCAATTGCTTCTTCAGCTTCATCCATCGATGTCAAATTCATTAATTTCCCGGTAATTACAAAAAGTCCAGGGTCTATATCTCCAGTAATGTATGCATTTATTTCACTAAACATCTTTTTATCTTTAACAAGATTCTGGTAAAGTCTGGATGACTTGCCATTTGCAAGCAAATCCGAAATTAAATCCGTAGTATAATATTCATTCTCTAGTTTAGAACTCATATGGAAAGCTTTATAAATAGCATTAAATGGAACATTTCTTAATTCAGTTTGAGTTCTTGCTTTTTTTTGCTCAGGTTCAGCTGGTAGGTTTCTTTGAGAAATTTTCCTTCTTGGAATATTGCCAAACCATTTTTCAGCCAATGGTCTCATTTCATTGGCGGTTACATTTCCAGCAATACAAAGTATGGCATTGTTTGGAGCATAATGATGAAGGAAAAAGTCTTTAACATCCGCTAAGTTTGCATTCTGAATATGGGAGATGTCTTTACCAATTGTAGGCCACTGATATGGATGAACTTTATATGCCAAGGCTCTTAGCATCAGAAAAGCATCTCCATAGGGTTGGTTTAAATACCTTTGTTTAAACTCTTCAATAACTACGTTTTTTTGTATTTCTAGCTTTTTTGTCGAAAAATCAAGACCAAGCATTCTATCAGATTCTAACCAAAATGCTCTTTCAATATTTTGCTTGGGTAAGGTTATATAATAATTTGTTATATCGTTTGAAGTAAAGGCATTATTTTCTCCCCCAACATTTTGAAGTGGTTTATCATAGGAAGGAATATTAATACTTCCTTCAAACATGAGGTGTTCAAATAAGTGAGCAAATCCTGTTTTGTTAATACTTTCATCGCGCGATCCAACATTATATAATAAATTAAATGCTACAATAGTAGTTGATGGGTCGTTGTGAATAATTACCTTTAAGCCATTATTCAAAGCTAATTTCTCAAATCTTATCATATCAAAATATTAATTCAAACTGCAAACATAAATAATTAAGAATTAAGATATAAGTAGTTTAGATAAATGTTAATTATTTTCAGGGATATTAAAAAAAAATGAGTTTTTTTATAGCCTATTTTAAAGATTAACCCACAAAAATTAATTATGGCGACTAATTCTTCATTGATAAAACGTTTTCTAATATGGCGTGTAAAGAAAATCGATGACAGAAAATTTATGATTTTTTTAAGCATTATTATTGGAATTGTTTCAGGATTTGCAGCTGTAATTATTAAGAACTCAGTTCATTTTATTCAGAATTTACTTACAAATGATTTTGGTCTGCAATATCATAATTACCTGTATTTTGCTTATCCTGCTATTGGCATTTTGCTAGTATATATTTTTAGTAAGCACATTATAAAAAGATCTGTTGGTCATGGAATTCCAACTACCCTTTATGCTATTTCTAAAAACAATGGTAAGATTAAAAGCCACAACATGTTTTCTTCCGTTGTTACCAGCGCATTAACTGTTGGTTTCGGAGGTTCGGTTGGTTTGGAGGGACCCACAGTAGCAACCGGTGCTGCATGGGGCTCGAACATCGGGAGATTTTTTCATTTAAATTACCGTCAGGTATTATTGCTTCTGGCATGTGCTGGCGCAGGAGCTATGTCAGCAATTTTTAAAGCCCCTATTGCCTCCATTGTTTTTGTGTTAGAGGTAATCATGCTTGATTTAACTATAGCTTCACTTTTACCATTATTATTTGCTTCAGTTACGGCAGCAATTACTTCATATTTGTTTTTAGGTATGGACGTTTTGTACCCGATTGAAATAGTTGAGAAATTTAATGTTAATAAAATCATCTATTATATCTTATTAGGAATTGTTGCAGGATTAGTTTCTGTTTATTTTACAAGAGTATATAAATTCTTACAAGATTTGTTCGATAAACAAGCCAATAAATTTTATAAATGGTTTGTAGGTGTTTCAGTCTTAGGATTGCTTATTTTCTTTTTTCCATCACTCTATGGTGAAGGTTATGATGCGATAAACGGATGTTTGCACGGCACAAATGATCATCTTTTCAACAACAGTATCTTTTATGGCTTGCGTGATAATATGTTTTGGGTTTTTAGCCTTTTTATATTGGTTATATTTTTTAAAGCAGTTGCCACGAGCGTTACATTTGGAGCCGGTGGAGTGGGAGGTATTTTTGCGCCTACTTTGTTTATAGGTGCTAATACTGGTTTATTGTTCGCTCAAATATTTCATTACTTTGGAATCAGGGATTTATCGTACAGTAATTTTGCTTTAGTAGGTATGGTAGGACTCATTTCCGGAGTTCTGCATGCACCTCTAACAGCAATCTTTTTAATTGCTGAGATTACGGGTGGTTACAGCCTGATTCTTCCTTTAATGATTGGTGCAAGCGTATCTTCCGCAATTACAAGGATTTTTGAGAAATATTCAGTTTACACCTATCAATTAGCACGAAGAGGAGAATTATTTACTCACGATAAGGATAAAGTTGTATTGTCTATACTAAAAGTAAGTAAACTCATTGAAACCAACTTTTTAACCATTAATGAAGATGCTACACTAGGTGATCTGGTGAAGGTCATTGCAAAATCAAAAAGAAATATTATTCCTGTAATTGATGATGCAGATACCTTACTAGGAATAGTGTTTATTAATGATATTCGCGAAATAATGTTTAAACGTGAAAAGTACGATAAAGTATACGTGCACGAATTAATGTTTATGCCTTCGCCTCTGGTTTCGCCTAATGAGTCGATGGAAGATGTAGCCATGAAGTTTAAAATTTCGAATCATTACAATTTGCCTGTTGTGGATAATGGGAAGTATGTTGGGTTTGTAAGCAGGGCAAATGTATTTTCTGCATACAGGAATTTGTTAAAAAAATTCTCTGAAGAATAAAAATTCATTAGAATTAACAATGTTAAATATATCAATTGATTACTTTTGTGATCTAATTCCATTTTAAATGCTTTCATTCGTTAATTTTAAAAGACAACGATTCTCTCGCAGGATACTTATTTGGAGAAACAAGAAGATAAGCGAACGTAAATTCGTTTTGATTTTAAGTTTTTTCATAGGGATTTTGAGTGGTTTATCTGCTGTGGTTTTAAAAACAGCTGTTCATGAGCTGCATGGATTTTTAACAGATGGTTTCGAAGATGGTTTTAATTTCGCCCTTCTAGCTTTTCCTATAATTGGTATATTTCTTACGGTATTATTTGTTAAATATATAGTAAAGGATAAGATTGGGCACGGGGTCTCACGAATATTATATGCACTTTCAAAAAATAATGGAAGAATTAGAGGACATAACAATTACTCTTCAATAATTGCTAGTACATTAACCATTGGATTTGGTGGTTCCGTTGGAGCTGAGGCACCAATTGTTTTAACTGGTGCATCCATTGGTTCAACCCTTGGGCATTACTTCAGATTAAATTTTAAATCAATTGCATTATTGTTGGCATGTGGTGCTGCTGGAGCAATTGGTGGAATTTTTAAAGCACCCATTGCAGGAATGATTTTTACCTTAGAAGTTTTAATGTTGGATTTGACTTTAACTTCCATTGTCCCATTATTAATTTCTTCTGTGACAGGAGCAACGGTTGCATATTTCTTAATGGGTGAAGGAGTTGTTTTATCTGTAGTTAATACTCAGCCATTTGGCCTGAATAATATCCCTTTTTATATCTTACTTGGTTTACTATCAGGATTAATTTCCTTCTATTTTACCAAAACAACCATGCATATTGAATCTTATTTAGGTAAAATCAAAAATACCTTTGTGAAAATATTATTTGGTGGCATGGTGCTTGCAGGATTAATTTTTGTTTTTCCATCGCTCTATGGTGAGGGAAATCAAACTCTTCAATCCTTATTAAATGGAAATACCGATGGAATGCCTCATGATAGAATCTTTACTTTTATTATGCAAAATAATTGGTATTTATTAATTTACCTTGGATTACTTTTATTATTCAAAGTAGTTGCAATGGCATTCACAAATGGAAGTGGGGGTGTAGGTGGAATATTTGGACCTACCTTATTTGTTGGAGGTGTAACTGGCTATTGGCTTTCTCATTTTATAAATTCTTTGGGATTTGTAAAACTTCCCGAAGGTAATTTTGCTTTAGTGGGAATGGCTGGTTTAATGGCAGGAGTAATGCATGCTCCATTAACAGCTATTTTTTTGATAGCAGAAATCACGGGAGGATATAGTTTGTTTATTCCTTTGATGATAACTTCAACTATTGCATATATTACCATATTATGGTTTACCAAACACTCCATTTATACACATAGGTTGGCGGAAAGAGGTGAATTGCTAACTCATCATAAAGATGAAGTTGTACTTACTTTAATGAAACTGGATAGTGTCATTGAAAAAGATTTCTTAACAGTTTGCATAGATGATTCATTGGGCATGCTAATTAAAGCTGTATCAAAATCCAAAAGAAATATTTTTCCAGTTTTAAATGAAGAGGATGAATTAGTAGGAATAGTTCTTTTAGATAATATTCGTGAAGTAATGTTTAAAAGAGAAAAATATGAAGAAACATTTGTTTCTGATGTGATGGTTTCTCCACCTGAGATTGTGAATGTTGAAGACAATATGGATGTTGTAATGAAAAAATTTAATTCTTGTGGAGCTTGGAATTTGCCAGTGTTGAAGGATGGAAAATATTTTGGCTTTGTTTCTAAATCTAAGATATTTAATACTTACCGTGATGTTCTAGTACAGGTTTCTGAATACTAGTATACGTTTACTTTGATGTAAAAATTCATTAAATTTATTGAATTAAGTGATATCTTAATCCGTATTTAATGACCGAGAAAACACCATTACTCAAATTTTTAGCCTGGCGTGAACGAAAAATAGGTCAGCGAAACTTCCTACTTATTCTAAGTTTCATTGTTGGTCTTTGTGGTGGTTTGGTAGCCCTGGTTTTAAAAACTTCAGTATTTTATCTGCATGAAACATTATTAAAAAATAAAAGTTTTGATGAGTATAATTTGTTGATTTTTGTTTATCCTACTATTGGGATTACACTGACTTTTTTCTTTACAAAATATATTCTGCGCGATTCTGTAAAACACAATATAGCATCTATTTTATACGCTATTTCGAAACGAAATAGTTTAATGCGAGCCCATAAAATATTTTCATCCATTATTGGTGGAATTTTAACTGCTGGTTTTGGTGGGTCAATAGGACTCGAGTCGCCGATAATATCTTCTGGTTCTTCAATCGGTTCAAATGTAGGACGTTTGTTGAAATTAAGTTATAAAGAGGTTACCTTACTATTATCATGTGGTGCGGCAGGCGCCATTTCTGCCATATTTCATACTCCAATTGCTGCGATTGTATTTGCAATTGAAGTATTGCTAATCGATCTTACGAGATTTAGCCTTATTCCTTTGCTAATTGCATCGGTGAGCGGAGCTATAGTAACCAATGTTTTTTTTCAAGATGAAATTTTATTTGAGTTTATTCTAAAAGATCCTTATGAAGTGCATCATACTGTATTCTATATTTTGTTGGGAATCCTAACTGGACTCGTTTCTGTATATTTTACAAAAATATTTTTTAAAGTTGAAGATTTTACTAAGAATATACCAGATCTCAGGAAGTTATTTCTTGGAGGTGCTATTTTGGGGCTTGTTATTTTCTTATTTCCTCCGCTATATGGTGAAGGTTACCTAATTATTAAGGCAATTTTCGCTGAAAATTTTTCAACCGTAATGCAAACGAATTTAAACCTCGAATTAACTAATTATCATTGGTTTTTTTATTTCTTCTTTGTGTCTTTGTTATTGTTAAAGGCCTTTGCGACATCAATTACTATTTCGTGTGGTGGAGTTGGAGGAATTATTGCACCTTCGTTATTTACCGGAGCTATTGCTGGAATGCTATTCTCGCACAGTCTTAATTTATTAGGATTGAATACTTCGGAAAGTAATTTTGCTCTGGTTGGTATGGCAGGTGTTTTAAGTGGCGTATTGCATGCACCTTTAACAGGAATTTTCTTGATCGCCGAAACTACTAAGGGTTATGAGTTAATTGTACCCATTATGTTAACTTCAACCATATCATTTGTTACCGTAAAAATTTTTGAACCTAATTCAATTTTTACACTTCAGTTAGCAAAAAGTGGTGATTTAATTACTCATCACAAGGATAAAGCAGTTTTAACCTTTATGAAACTGAAATCGGTAATTGAAACAGATTTTACGACAATTGATGTGGATTCAAATTTGGGCGATTTGGTAAAACATATTTCTAAATCAAGTCGAAACATTTTTCCGGTAATTGATGAAGATGGTATATTAAATGGAATAATCTTAATGGATAACATAAGAGAAATTATGTTTGATCGTGATATGTACGATACTACAAAAGTTAGTAATTTAATGATTTTGCCACCTTCATACATCAATTATAAGGATACCATGAAAGATGTCATTGAAAAATTTGAGTCGACAGGAGCCTGGAATTTACCAGTAATTGATAATGCAAGATACATTGGTATGGTTTCTAAGTCAAAACTATTCTCTGCATATCGAAATCTTCTTCTCGAAATATCTGATGAATAACATGTAAAAATAATTCGAATTTATTTGGTTATATTGAGCATATGCCTTTTATTTGCATTATAATTATGAGCTTATGCCCAGAAAGAAATGTTTAAGACATATTGCAGGTGCTCCAAACTGTTCATTTTATAAGCCTGCAGGGATTCCAATGAAAGATTTATTAGAAATTGTGATTCATTTAGATGAAATTGAAGCTATTAAATTAGCTGATCTTGAGAAGAACTATCAGGAAGAAGCTGCCAAAAAGATGAATATTTCGAGACAAACCTTTGGAAGAATTATTGAATCTGCACATCAAAAAATTGCAGATGCATTAATAAACGGTAAGGCTATTAAGATAGAGGGAGGTAATGTTAAATTTAAGAATGATTAATATGCCGCAGTTGGATAGAACAGGACCAGAAAATAAAGGTTCAAAAACAGGTAGAAGATTAGGTATGTGCAAGAGTTCTGAGAAATCTGATTCTGAATTAGGTAAAGGAATGGGATTAAGAAGAAAATCTGCAGGAGGTTATGGATTGGGAAAAAGATTAAGAAGTACTAATATATTTACAAATAATTTAAAATAAATAATATGAAAATAGCAGTACCTACGAGAGAAAATAATGTTGATGGTCATTTTGGACAATGTGAGTATTACACCATATTTTCGATAGAGGAAAATAGGATAGTAGAAAAAGAAACTCTGGAATCACCTCAGGGATGCGGTTGCAAATCCAATATTGCAGCTACTTTGCAGCAAAAAGGAGTAAAGCAAATGTTGGCAGGAAATATGGGAGAAGGAGAATTAAGTAAATTAAATGCTTTCGGTATTGAGGTTACAAGAGGTTGTGGTGGAAATGTTGATGACTTAGTCAAGAATTATTTGAATGGGGAGATCAAAGACTCAGGCGAATCTTGTGCGCATCATGACCACCATCATGGACATTAAAAGAAAAGCCGCTATAAGCGGCTTGGATTATTCTTTAATATGACCAGCTGGCCCAACATATTCTGCGCTTCCAAATCCCAAAATAGGATAAAAGATAAATGAAAGAAAAATTAATCCGATTGTGAATCCTTCAGTTTTCCCAAAGCTTAAGGATAATAGATTAACAGCACAGATTGCAAAAATAATATTAACAAAAGGGATCATTAACAAGAATATACACCACCATGGTTTACCTACAATTTTTAACAAGACTATAATGTTGTAGATTGGTATGAGAACCGCCCAACCTGGTTGCCCTGCTTTTTCGTAAATTTTCCATTCAGCAATAATTAAAAAAACAATAATTGCGATCATAAAAATAGTTGCTAACATAGTTTAAAAGTATTAGTTAATAATTTAACAATAAATATAATATTTTTTATAATGTT
>PKTC01000506.1 GCA_002869305.1 Marinilabiliales bacterium | reverse complement strand
GATGCTGCTGAAGATTACCTTTTTGTTAAATCAGAGTATAAAATTCGAAGAATAAATTTAAACGACATTCTTTTTATAGAAGGGTTGAGAGAATATGTAAAAATTGTCCTTAAAGCTGATAAACCGATCTTAAGTTTAATGAGCCTTAAATCCTTAGAAGAACACTTACCAAAGAATAGATTTATGAGAGTTCATCGTTCATTTATTGTTCATCTCAACGAGATAAAAACTATTGAACGAAGTAGGATCATATTTGATAAAACTTACATTCCTGTTAGTGAGCAGTATAAAGAAAAGTTTCAGGAGTTTCTTAGGAAAAGATTTTTATAAAAACTTGGGAAATTTGTAAACATTTTCTAACTTTTGCGTATATAGGAGAACCTAAACTATATACAAATTTTTATGAATTCACTAAAAATTGAGTCTACCACTTTTACCCCTGAAATCAATTTTGATATTGAGAATAATACGTTAAGCTTTCTTAAAGTTTCTAAACCAGCAAATGCAATCACTTTTTATAAACCGGTATTTGAGTTTATTGATAATTTTGAAAAGACAAAAGTGAAATCGAAAATTGCGAAGGAACTTGTTATCGACTTTAAGTTTGATTATTTTAATACCGCTACTGCCAAAGTTATTTACGAATTATTAAATAAATTCTCAAAGATTAAAAAGCAAGGTGTCAATGTTATTATAAACTGGTATTTTCATCCAGAAGATGATGATTTATTAGAAGAAGGCCAAATAATGGCTGAGGCATTAGACTTAGATTTTAATTTTTTACCAACAAATGAGGATGAAATAGAAAGCGATCAGTAATCAACTGATCGCTTTTCTTTTCATATAAGGATTTGTTTATTATTTAGTGAATTTTACAGATTTAAGAGATTTGGTATCACCCCAAGATGTAACATTCGTCTTATCACCATATATATAATAAATAGAAGTTCCATCTGCATGCACGGAAACAGGTTTTATTCCCTCCGAAAAATCTCCTGAAATTGTACTCCAGGTGGCGCCATTATATAAACTTAAACTAGGATAAATTAAAGTTTCAGACTCATATTTTATAGATGAAATAATTACATTACCATCACTATCAATGGTTATATCATAAGGAGTATAAAACCAGGTATTGTTTTCATTGATTAATTCTTCAACGGTAGTAGATGAGGTTACTTTATAAACACCACCTTTATAAGATCCAAGTGATTCACTTCTTGAAATGAAATATAAATCACTCGAACTTTTAGCAATTTTAAGATTAGTAATATACTCAGCTGTCCATTCTAAATCATTATCCCAACTAGTTCCATTAAGGTGTTTAATATGAAATGTATTATTACTTGAATTATCGACATGATACGAAAGATAAAGTGTTCCATTTAAATTATCGAGTGTAACATCAAATACATCTTCGCCAGATGTGATAAAACCATTTGCGTCACCACCAATAGTTTGCCACGCAGTACCAGACCATTTATAAACTTTCAAATCCCAATCTGGGTAGACTTTTACCGCCAAATAAACTTCATCGCTTAAGACTTCTAAATCAAAAGCTGATGGTGTTTCCGAATATCCTAAATTATCCCTTGATAAGTTATTTGACCATGATGATCCATCTGTTTCAACAATATAAATGGAATCTGAAGATAATGCTCCTAAATAGACTTTTGAAGAAGCAGATGCTATACCAACAGCACCTATTGTTGAGGAGTTGACAATATCTGTAGGCAGAGCACCGCCAAATTCAGTCCAACCAGAGCCATTGAACTTAAATACTCCTGGCATTCCATCACCTGTTATTGCAACATCTTTAAATATTCCAAGATATAGGTTACTTCCATTTTGTTTAATTTCTGTAAAAGCGATCGATTCACCTGATGTTGAAACTGTACCAAGATCGGTTTTTGTATAACTTATAATATCTGGACCATCTCCGCCACTACCTTCTTTAGTCATATCACTGGAAAGTTCATATAATTTATTAAAATTACTCCAGTGTTGATCTACAACACCGTATGTATATTTTGCAACAATTTTATAATAATATACTTTATCCGTGTCGTACATACCTAAATAGTGATTGTAGTTTAAATTGTACGATGAGCCAACTTTACTAAAGTTATCTAAATTATCTTCAGTAGCAGAATATATATCAAATTCTATTGTTGTTATATTTTGTATGTTTGAATAATCATTTGGATCGTTCCAGACAATTTTGTTGGTGTTGTTTTCATTATCGCGAGTAATGCTTATTATTTCAATTTCATCTGGAACAAAAGAATAACCAGTTTCAATTTCACTATATGGTCCGAAACCTGGGCCATTTGCATGAGTTCTAAATTTATATTGGTAAACTTCACCAGGAACTATTTCACCATTATTTAATAAATAGCCTTGATCATCCCAATTCGTTTGTTCGGTCCAACTTATATCCTGCCATTCTGCAGTTTGGTTATTCAAACGATATACTTCGTAGATTTCAGCTCCTGGAACTCCTTCGTAAGCTAAATGAATAACGCCAAGGTAAGTTCCATCGGATGCTATAAATGAGGTTGGTGTCGGTAAAGAATCATCTTCGCTGCAGGAGAATAAAAAAATAAATACTGGAAGAAGAAATGATAAAACAGATTTTATTTTTTTCATAAGCTTTACTTTTAAGGGTTTAGAATGCAAGTTAAAAAAAACCAAAAAGAAACTGAAAAATTAAAGAGTTAATTACTAAATCTTTATTGCAGAAAATGTACCAACACTTTTATTCATAATATTTGGGGATAAGACACCAAATTTCAAATCTTTTATATATGATCATTTTATTTTCAAGTTATTTGTTATTTTTATGATTCATTTATACATGATTTTTATGAAAATTAAAGCATTTCAAGATTATTACCCGGATCATTTAAGTCATTGCTATGGTTGTGGTAAGTTGAATGATCATGGTTATCAGATAAAAACGGTTTGGGATGGAGATGAAACCTTAACAACTTTTACAACCAAGGCATATCATACAGCTGTACCAGGTTTTGTTTATGGAGGATTATTAGCTTCCTTAATTGATTGTCATGGAACAGGTTCAGCCGCTGCAGCCATGTACAAACAAGAAGGCAGAGAAATGGATACAGAGCCTTCATTTAGATTTTTAACGGGTTCATTAAATGTGAAATATTTAAAACCTACTCCAATAGATTGTACGTTGGAGATTCGCGGAAAAATTCGTGAAATAAAGGGCAAAAAAGTTACTGTAGATGTAGAAGTCTGGGCGAAAGGAGAAGTAGTTGTTACGGGCGAGGTTGTTACAATACAGTTTCCGGATAGATATATTCATGATATTATAAAAAGTGCTGCAAAAAAATAATGCAGCACTTTTCATCTATTGAAGTAATTACTAATATTTTTCTACATCTTGCTCTCCATAAAGAATTCGAAGGCCTTTCATGGCAAGAATTTCTATGGTATCAGAACCTGGATAAACAGTTACCTGGGCTATCTTTTCTACTCGTTCAATTATTTTCCTAACAAACCAGCTGCTATTAGCAACAGGTCCGGTTATTATAATGGAATCAACTTCACCAGCCAAAACCGCATACATTGAACCTATTGTTTTCGAAACCTGATAAGCCATTGCCTCAAATACCTTTTCTGCTTCTTTATCGCCGTCTTTAATTCTTTGATCTATGTCTATTGCGCTAAAGGTTCCAAAATACGCGAAAAGGCCACCTTCTTTACTAACTTTTCGTAGAAGCTCTTCCTCAGAATATTTTCCACTAAAACATAAACGGATTAAATCTCCTGTTGGAATGCTTCCTGCTCTTATGGGAGAGAATGGACCATCACCATCGTAACCCATATTGGAATCAATTACGCGACCTTTCTTATGCGCTCCAACAGTTATGCCGGTTCCCAGATGAGCAACAATTAAGTTTAAGTCTTCATAATCTCTATTAATTGATTTGGCATATCTGCGAGCTACCCATTTTTGATTTAAGGCATGAAAAATAGATCTTCTCTTAATCTCAGGTAGGCCTGTATATCGAGCGATATCGTCATATTCGTCTACAACAACTGGATCGGCTATAAAGGCATTTGCGTTTGGAAGGTTTTTTATAATACTGTCTGCTATCAATCCACCTAAATTTACAACATCATGACCCTGAACAGCTTTTAACAAGTCTTTTTTTATTTCATCGTTAATCTGATATATACCTGATTTTACTGGTTTTATTAAACCTCCTCGTGCTATAACCATCTTGATATGAGTAAAATCGATATCGTTTTCTTTTAATTCTTTTATGATGACTTCTTTTCTAAATTCTGTTTGATCTTCTATTTTTTTGAACTTCTTTAAATAATCT
>PKTC01000184.1 GCA_002869305.1 Marinilabiliales bacterium | reverse complement strand
TGTATTGTTAACTGGTGGTGTTTCTATGGGAACTTTTGATTTTGTTCCCAAGGTTTTAGAAAAAGCAGGTGTAAAAATTGATTTTGATGCCATTGCTGTAAAGCCTGGAAAACCAACAACTTTTGGAATGGCAGGCAAAAAGTTTTGTTTTGGATTACCTGGAAACCCGGTTTCTTCATTCATTCAGTTTGATTTATTGGTAAAACCATTGATTTATACCTTAATGGGGCAGGAATACAGCCCGCTTGATATTAAAATGCCCATGGGGACAGATTATAAAAGGAGAAATCCAGATCGAAAAGCGTATTTCCCAATCATCATAGAAAATGGACAGGTTTTTCCTGTTGATTATCATGGCTCTGCTCATATTCATGCATTATCTGGTGCACATGGAATTATTTCGATGGAGAAGGGAAAAGTAGAGATAAAAAAAGGAGAAATAGTTCATGTTCGACAGATATAATCGTAAAATTAATTATCTCAGAATATCGGTTACGGATAGATGTAACCTAAGATGCACTTATTGTATGCCCGAAGATGGAGTGCAATTACTGTCGCATCAGGATATTTTAAACTTTGACGAAATTGTTGAAGTTACAAGAGCTGCTGTGCGCAAAGGAGTGGATAAAATAAGAATAACGGGTGGAGAGCCATTGATTAGAAAAGGAATTATTGATCTGGCTAAAATGATTGGAGAGATTGATGGCATTAAAGATTATTCCATGACAACCAATGCAATTTTATTGGATAAATATGCGGATGATTTGGCTCTAGCAGGACTGCACAGAGTAAATATTAGTCTAGATACATTGGATCCTGAAAAATTTAAAGCCATAACAAGAGGAGGTGACATACAAAAGGTTTTTGATGGAGTGCAAGCCGCAAAAAAAGCTGGACTAGAACCTATTAAAGTAAATTGTGTTATTAAAGAAAACAATCAAGAACCAGATGCGCTTGCCGTAGCTAAGTATTGTAAAGAAAATGGATTACACATTCGTTATATTAAAGAAATGGACCTTGAAAAAGGAGAATTTTCTGTAGTACAAGGAGGTTCGGGAGGTGATTGTGGAACATGTAACCGGATTCGCTTGACTGCTAATGGAACGATTAAACCTTGTTTGTTTAGTGACATTTCTTACAGTGTTCGTGAACTAGGAGCAGAGAGAGCAATAGATTTAGCGATTGGAAATAAACCACAATCCGGTCTCACAAATGTTACAGGAAAATTCTACAACATCGGTGGATAATTCGTAATTTGTAATTCGTAATTTGAAATTATTGAATCATGGGAAAATTAAGTCACGTTGATGATAAAGGAAAAGCCAACATGGTTGATGTTGGAGCTAAAGCAGATCAGAAAAGGATTGCAAAAGCCACGGGTCATATTACCTTAAAACCAGAAACTATTCAATTGATTAAAAATAATTCCATGAAAAAAGGTGATGTGTTAACCATTGCCGAAATTGCTGGAATACAAGGTGGAAAAAAAACAAGCGATCTAATTCCATTGTGCCATCCATTACAAATTACAAAACTAGATGTAAAAGCAAGTCTTGATGAAACTGGTGTAAGGGTAAATTCAGAAGCAAGATGCGTTGGTAAAACAGGAATTGAAATGGAGGCTTTAACAGCTGTATCAACCGCTCTTTTAACGGTTTATGATATGTGCAAGGCTGTAGATAAAGAAATGAATATTGATGAAGTAAAATTGGTTGAAAAAACAAAAACTGATTTATAAAATCAAAATGTCATTCCGGCCGTAGAGCCTGAATCTATTCATAAAGAGATTCTGGATATGTGCAATCAATTCCTCCAATGACATGAAAGAACTAACTTACCAAACTTAAAATAGCTTTCCCTTTTCTTATTCCTTCTACCTTGCATGATATTTTTTCAGGGAAATCTGTTTTTAGATGATCTAAATTTGATCGGACCTTGGTTTCAATGCCATAAATATCTTTAACTAGAATAACAAATTCTTTATTTCCCAGCGGATCGGTTTCTTCAAAGGTTCGCAGAAAATTAAATAAGTAAATTTTGCCTATTTTATAATGGGGATGTACAGGTTCAATCTTTAAATGACCATCTGTATGAAACTTGGTAACAGTGCATTCAACCTTCTGATCAATTTTAAATTCATATTGTTCATACATATCTTTTTTCAAAGAATATGAATTACCAAAATCATCTTTCAAAATGTAATAAGCAGTATTTTTTTCAAGATTTTTGATATCAGTAACTCTGAAACAGTATTTATTACCGATCTTAAGTTTTGGATTATGATTATTTGATTCTGGAACAGCTAAAAACAATTCACCTTTTTTTATTCTTAAAACTTTACATTGTATTGAGCTCTTAGGTTTATCAGTATAAAAACTTTTTGGTAAAGAACATTTATGTTCAATTCCTAATTTGTCTTTAACAATTGCTGCTTCTTCTTTTTCGCCTACAGAGTTTATTTGATCTACAATACTAATAAACTCAAAGTCATAAATTTCCCCTTCTTTATAGATAGGATTTTCGGGCTCAAGATAAATTTTCCCGCTACAATTAATTTTATCAATTTTACAATTTATCGTTTGATTCACTTGCAGATTGTAGTGCCTGTAATGAATCGACTTTAAAAGATGTTTACCTCCAAATGGATTGATCAAGATAAAGAATGATTCATCTGTTCCAGGAATTTCGCTAAAACCTGTAATTTTAAAAGGATGAACTTCACCTTCGGTAAATTTATATTGGTTTGGTTTTGTCATTAATCTTACAAAAATACTTTTTTTCAGCTTCTAAACATATATAAAATCCAATGTTTAAAGTTTAGTTTTATTACTTTTGTGCGGAATAAAAATAATTTAATGATGGGCGAAATCAAGGTTGTTTCAGTTAATATTTCAGAGGAAAAAGGAGTTATTAAAAAGCCTGTTGAAGAGATATTATTAAATGAAAAAGGAATTGAAAAAGATGCACATGCAGGAGATTGGCACAGGCAAGTTAGTTTGTTGGCAAAAGAAAGTATTGAAAAATTTGAGGAGGTCTTAGGCAGAAAACTGGAATATGGTGAATTTGCCGAAAACATTACTACAGAAGGAATTACATTATATAAGGCAAAACCAGGAGATCGCATTTACATTGGTGATGTTGAGTTGGAAGTAACTCAAATAGGCAAAAAGTGCCATGGCGATGGTTGTGCAATTTTTAGTCAGGTGGGGAAATGTGTTATGCCCAAAGAAGGAATTTTTGCTAAAGTTTTGAAAACAGGAACAGTAAAAGCTGGAGATAAAATCAAGTATTTGCCCAAAGTCATTAAAGTATTCATTGTTACTTTAAGCGATCGTGCAAGTAAAGGGGAATATGAAGATAAAAGTGGCCCAAAGATATATGAAATGATCAGCAATTATTACAAAAGCTTGGAAATGGAGCACTTCATAGATCATCAAATTATTCCTGATGATGCTTCAAAATTGGACATGATTCTTGAAAATGCCAAAGAAGAAATGTATGATGTGGTAATAACAACTGGAGGAACAGGAATAGGCCCAAGAGATATTACAGTTGAGACAGTGCAATCCAAGTTAGACAAGGAGATCCCGGGAATTATGGAAATGATTCGGATAAAATATGGGCAAGAAAAACCGAATGCTTTGTTAAGCAGGGGTGTGGCCGGAGTTATGGGAAACAGCTTAGTTTACACATTACCTGGAAGTGTAAAAGCCGTTCAGGAATACATGACAGAAATACTAAAAACTTTACAACATTTAATCTATATGTTGCACGAAATTGATGCACATTAATTATCTTTGAAACTCTAATTTATTACCCAACCTAAACCAAATTGATGAACTATGAGTAGGGACGAAGCTAATAGTTTGCTAAAGAAGTATGTGCGTAATGATAAAATGCTTTTTCATTGTTATGCTTCAGAGGCCGTAATGATCGCCTTAGCTAAACGACTGGGTCGCGATGACCAAAAGTGGGGTCTTGCAGGACTACTGCATGATATTGATACTGAAATTACAAATGCCGATCCTCAAAAACATGCACTTGTAGCCGAAGAATTACTTCGTGATGAAGGAATAGATGAGGATATACTAGATGCCATAAAAATGCACAATGAGGAAGCTACCGGTGAAGATAGAACCACTGAATTTCAGCATGCACTAGCTGCTGGTGAAACTATCACAGGATTGATTTATGCCACTGCTTTGGTATATCCTGATAAAAAAATAAAAGATGTGAAAGTTAAATCTGTGACCAAACGAATGAAACAAAGTTCGTTTGCTGCTTCAGTGAGTCGTGCAAATATCATGGAATGCGTGAAAATAGGACTTCCATTAAATGAATTTACCGAGATAGCTCTGAATGCAAT
>PKTC01000115.1 GCA_002869305.1 Marinilabiliales bacterium | reverse complement strand
TATATAATTACATTGCAAATAAAGTTGGAGAAAAAGAGATATCAGTTTCAAAAACTCATCATGAAATTTCTAAATTAGGCGATGAGCTTCTTAAAAATAAAGGAAAATCACTGGTAGTTTGTGGAACCAACAATAAGGAAACCCAGCTAATAATTAATGGTATTAACCAAATGCTTGGTAATTATGGTAAAACCATTTCATTTAATCATTCACTGCTAACCAAACAAGGTGATGATATGCAAATGCTTGAGTTTGTAGATAAAATGGACTCTTATAAAGGGGTTATATTCTACGACTGTAATCCTGCATATGATTATTCAGCTTCTGAAAAAATAGAAAAAGCGATAAAGAATATTGATTTAAGTATTTCGCTTTCAACTATTCCAGATGAAACATCAGAATTGGTTCATTATGTTTGCCCTGCAAATAATTACCTTGAATCCTGGAACGATTATAACCCAAAAGAAGGTATTTACAATTTAGCTCAACCGTGCATTCACCCTATTTTTAGCACTCGACAAGAGCAAGAATCCCTGTTAAAGTGGGTCGAAAAAGATACAGACTATTATCAATATATTAAAAACGTTTGGAAAGCTGATGTTTATTCTAAAACTAACCGATTATTTGACTTTACTGATTTCTGGAATAAATCATTACAAGATGGTATTTTTGAATTAGATGTTAGAAGAACAGAACCAAAATTTAAATTTGATATAGGTTCAATTAAAGTTCCTGATTTAACATCAGATTTAGAAATTCAGATTTATGAAAGTGCTAATATTGGGTCAGGTAAATATGCCAATAATCCATGGTTGCAAGAATTACCAGATCCTGTATCGAAAGTTACCTGGGACAACTATGCAGCAATATCCCCTGCTCTAGCCAAAGAACAAAACATAAAGACAGGTGATGTAATAAAACTTGGTTCTATTAAAATTCCCGCTTTGGTTCAACCCGGACAGGCAAAAAATACTATTTCTATTGCTTTAGGTTACGGTAGAACAGTTGCAGGAAAATCGGGAAAAGATATTGGAACTAATGTCTATGGACTAATTAAACCTGACAATTACAGACAATATTATACGGATATAAACCTTGAAAAAACCTTGGCATTTAAAGAATTGGCAACAACGCAACTGCACGATTCTATGGAAGGGCGTGATATAGTTCGTGAAACAACTTTAGATCAGTATAAAGAAAATCCTGAATCTGGAAATGAACGCCATAAAGAAGTCGAAAAACATCATCAAACATTGTATCAGGAATACATATATGAAGGTCATCATTGGGCAATGGCTGTCGATTTAAATGCATGTACCGGTTGTAATGCTTGTGTAGCAGCATGTAGTATCGAGAACAATGTTCCTATTGTTGGTAAAGAAGAGGTAAAACGCGCTCATGAAATGCACTGGATGCGTATTGATCGATATTATGCTGGCGATCCTGATAATCCGGAAGTTGTTCGTCAACCAGTCATGTGCCAGCATTGCGATAATGCTCCTTGCGAGAATGTATGTCCGGTTGGTGCAACAAACCATAGCTCTGAAGGTATAAATCAAATGGCCTACAATCGTTGTATAGGTACTCGTTATTGCAATAATAATTGTCCATACAAAGTGCGTCGGTTTAACTGGTTCGACTACAATAAATCAGATGCTCTTGAAGGAAATTTATACGATGCTCATGGGATGACAAAAGATTTGCCTCGTATGGTATTAAATCCCGATGTTACTGTTCGCGCAAAAGGGGTAATCGAAAAATGTTCGTTCTGTGTTCAGCGAATTCAGGAAAAGAAACTAAAAGCGAAATTAGAAAATCGTGTATTGGAAGATGGTGAAATAAAGCCAGCTTGTCAACAAACATGCCCTGCAAATGCAATTGTTTTTGGCGATTTAAATGATAAAAACAGCAAGGTTCATAAACTATTTGAACAGCAACGCAGATATCATTTATTAGAGGAATTGCATACCCTTCCTTCTGTTGGTTATCTAACAAAGGTTAAAAATGTTGAGGCTAAAGGATCAAATAATGAAGATCATCACAAACATGCGTAGTGCGGTTTGTTAGAACTAAAATATTGTATCATTAAAATAAAGAAACGTGTCTGAAATTTCAACTCGTGAAGAATTAATACAAGGCAATAAAGACTTAAAAACCATCACGGATGATGTATTTAAACCTATTGTTGCAAAACCTGGTAAACTGTGGTTTTTGGGACTTTTACTTGCTGCTTCAGCAGCATTGATAGGCATTATAGCAATTGTCCTTACCATTTGGAAAGGTATCGGCTTATGGGGAGTAAACAAAACCATTGGCTGGGGATGGAGTATTACGAACTTTGTATGGTGGGTAGGTATTGGTCATGCAGGAACATTCATTTCTGCAATTCTACTCTTATTCCGTCAAAAGTGGCGTACAAGCATAAACCGATCGGCTGAAGCAATGACTATTTTTGCTGTAATTTGTGCAGGACTCTTTCCGTTAATTCACATGGGACGTTTTTTGTTCGGTTTTTTCATTTTTCCATACCCAAATACAAGGGAAGTATGGGTGAATTTTAATTCTCCTTTATTATGGGACGTATTTGCTATAACAACTTATTTTTTGGTGTCGTTAATTTTCTGGTATGTAGGATTAATACCTGATTTAGGAACCGTTCGCGACAGAATTAAAACCAAATTCAAAAAGAATTTCTATAAATTCCTAAGCTTTGGTTGGACAGGTTCAGCAAAACACTGGCAACGCTTCGAGATTGTTAGTTTTACTTTGGCAGGATTAGCCGCTCCTTTAGTACTATCGGTTCACACTATTGTAAGTTTTGATTTTGCGACTTCGGTCATTCCGGGTTGGCACACAACCATTTTTCCTCCCTACTTTGTATCTGGTGCAATCTTTTCTGGTTTTGCAATGGTGCTTACTTTGTTAATTATAGCACGTAAAACCATGAATTTACAACAATACATTACGCTTGATCACATTGAGTTAATGAATAAGATTATCATTCTTACCGGTTCAATAGTTGGTGTTGCTTACTTAACCGAGTTGTTTATGGCCTGGTACTCAGGTGTTGAATACGAGTTGTTTGCATTCATTAATAGAGCAACAGGTCCATATTGGTGGGCCTATTGGATTATGATGACTTGTAATGTAGTATCTCCCCAACTATTTTGGTTTAAGAAATTAAGAAGAAGTGTTGGATTCACATTCTTTATGTCAATAGTCATAAACATAGGAATGTGGTTCGAACGATTTGTCATTATTGTAACCTCTCTGCATCGAGATTATTTACCTTCCAGTTGGGAAATGTACAAGCCTACTATTATTGAAATTGCAATATTTGTAGGTACTCTAGGAATATTTTTCACACTTTTCTTGCTTTTCGTAAGATTCTTCCCAGCTATTGCGATGGCTGAAGTTAAAACAACCATTAAAAAGAAATAGGCTATGAAAGAGATATCAGGATATTTTGATAAAGAAGCCAGCTTATTATATGCTGTTAAAAATTTAAGAGAAAACAATATTAAAATAAAAGATGTTTTTTCTCCTTATCCTATCCATGGATTAGACCACGCCATGGGATTAAGAAGATCTTGGTTGCCTCGTGCTGCCTTCATCGGAGGAGCAATTGGAGCTATTTCTGGTTTTATGTTTCAGGTGTGGGTTTTTACGAAAGCTTATCCATTGAATATTGGAGGTAAACCATTTCTATCTATACCATCATTCATACCTGTTACATTTGAGTGTGCTGTTTTATTTGCCGCATTTGCCATTGTAATTGCCTACTTAGTCAAATCGCAATTAGGTCCTGGTTCCGATAATAAAATATACGATGAACGAGCTACTGATGATAGATTTGTTGTTGTTTTAGATACAGCAAATATAGAATCTACTGAAGCAGAAAAAGTAAAATCTAAGTTTGAAGAAACTGGGGCTCAAGGTGTAAAATTTGAAGATTAGAATAATTAAGATTTCATTATGGAAAATCTCAAGATAAAATTTCAATTTAGCAAAAAAGTAAAAGTCATATTAACTATTCTTATTGTTATTGGACTAATTTCATTAGCATATGGAATTTTTGCTTATTCTCCCGGAAAAGTTTGGTCGGCATTACTTTTAAATTCGGTTAACTTTTTAACCATCGGCCTTGGAGCAACCTTTTTTGTTTCGATTCATATAATTACTCAATCGGGCTGGCATGTTTCGATTCAGCGTATTCCAGAAGCAATTAGCATGTACCTGCCAATTGGTGCTGTTTTTATGATCATCATGCTTTTCGGAATGGATCATGTTTTTCATTGGACACACGAAGTGCATCATGATCCTATTATCATGCAAAAAGAAGCATATCTGAACATTCCTTTTTTTATTGTAAGATTAATTA
>PKTC01000014.1 GCA_002869305.1 Marinilabiliales bacterium | reverse complement strand
GAAAAAACGCCATCAGGTGCATAATTACCGGTAAGTGTTACATCTATAACATTTTCACAGTATGAAGCCCCTAAACCAGAAAAATTAGCAGTTGGGACCATACCAACATCTACATTTTGACTCACCTCATTTACACAGGCAGACGCATCTGTATACTGATATGTAACTGTATTTGCTCCTACTACTACATCTGCATCCACTGGATCGAAGGCCGCAGATCCATCAATTATACCTGGAGTTTTATCAATACCATTAAGTAAAATTACGCTAGTTCCGTCGAATGGAGTGTAATTATATTCGTCGGGAGCATCACTCTCGCATAATTGTGCGATTAAACCATTAATATAAACCTGTGTTCCTACCCGTGTTGTTTCCGTGATGGGAGATGTACAGCCATTACCATCCGTGTAGGTATAAGTAATATCAATAAGTCCCAAACCAGCCGTAGATGGAAAAAATTCTGCAGTCCCTCCTCCTAAATCATTTATTCCTGACCCGCTAAATACTCCACCGGCCGGAGCTCCTGTTAATATATCTCCAAAAGGATAAGAATTATCACAATACCAGGGAGCTGGATTGGGATCAATATAATCTAACCCACTAATACTTACCACCGGATTTGGATTAACAGTTAATCTATAAGTAAAAGCAGGGCCGTCGCAGCCACCAACTGTTGGAATAATTATATAATCAACATCTATTGGTCCAAGTGTAGTATTGGTTAAAGTTTCACTTATAATTGCAGAAGTTCCGATCGTTGCTCCTTCAGTAATTCCAGCAACTGCAGCTCGAGACCAGGAGTAAGTAGTACCACCAATTGAACTTGTAGTTATATAGGTATGAGGCAAGCCACTGCAAATACTTCCAGTCGTTGCACTTGTAATTGTTGGTGCAGGATCAACCGTCACTGTATAATATAAGGTTATAGCGCAACCCGATTGTGGAGTAATTTCGTAAACCACGTCAATAGGTAATGAAGTTGTATTTGTTAAGGTTTCGTTTATTAAGTTTATACCCGTATTTGCACCTTCGGAAATACCTGCAACAGCTGTTCTGCTCCAATTCATATTACCACCCACATCGGTCGTTATTGTATAATTTTGAGTTTCACCACTACACATACTTCCTGTTGCAGCACTTGTTAATATTGGAGTATTAGAAATTGTAACATTAAAAGTGAAATGGGCGCCAGCAATAGGCAATGGAGTTGGATCTCCAGTTGTATAATTAGGGTTTTGATATGATATAACTAAATTAACTGGAAGTGGTCCAACATAGTCAGATGGTGTAAATGTACACGAACCATTTTCAGCAGAACTATTAACAATAAGGCTGGGTATATCGCATGCCCAGGTTTTATTAGGCGGCGAAAAAATTTGAAATGTTTGAGGCCCATCGGATATGCAATAAGATGCTGCTGGAACAACGTCTGGTTGAGCAGAACCAAGCGCGGCCATTAGTAAAAAAAGAAAAGTTAATATGTATTCTTTGGAACTAAACAGTTTCATATGTTGATATTTTATATTTACAAAATTTTAGCGTATCCCTACGAAGTAGGGATACGAGTAAAAGCGGAAAAGGATTCATAATATTAAGTATTTTATTACTTGTTTTTTGGTGATTTAGCTCATCTTTTACAGGATGGAGCGAATTCAAAAAATTCTGTTAATTTTACCTTTATCAAAATTCTATTAACTGTTATTTTCCTGTATGATGAAAAATATTGTAAAATATGTAATTCCGTTGGTTCTAGTTATAGCCATTCCTTTCATACTTTTTATCCAAAAAAAAGAAACTCCAATTCAAAAATATGATCGTGCTGTTCAACGTGTTTTTAATGACTTTAACCCTACAGGATTAAGTGTTGCCATTGTAAAAGATGGAGAAATATTTTTTGAAAAATCGCATGGTTATAAAAATGCAGAAGCTGTTACATTTGTTGATAATAACGATATATTCAATATTGCGTCGTGCACGAAGGCTTTTACTGCTGCAGGTATTGGGAAACTAATTGAGGAAGGCAAATTAAATTGGGACGACAAGGTGATTCAATATATACCAAATTTAAAACTTGCCGATAATTACATTACAAATAATCTTACCATAAAGGATATATTATCGCATAGAACAGGGTTTGGAACTTTTTATGGTGATCTGTTGTGGTATAATACAAATTATACTAATGAAGAAGTAATTAAACGAATGCAATACATTCCAATAATCTATGATTTCAGAACTCAGTTCGGATATCAGAACAATATGTATATGATTGCTGGCGAAATTATTGAAAAAATATCAGGTCAGTCATGGGAAGATTTTATTTTTCAAAACTTTCTTAGCCCTCTTGAAATGACAGATACAAGAATGTCTATCGACCAATTCGATGGAACTGAAGAAATGGCCTATCCACATTTCAATGATTCGTTAATCGGAATATATAACTTTGAAGCAACTAAAGCTGCTGCTTCAATATGGTCGAGCACAAGAGATTTGGCCAATTGGGCCATCATGCTTCTTAATAAAGGAACTTATAAAAATGAACAAATTCTAAATCCAGAAACCATTCGAACACTATTCTCGCCTCAAACCATTTTATCAGTATCTGAAGAAAGAGAAAGCTTCGGAATACATTTTAGAAATTATGCTTTAGGATGGAGCACCTATGACTACAATAACTGCAAGATTGTGGAGCACAATGGAGGAATGCCTGGTTTTATTAGTAAAGTAGCATTAATCCCTGAAGAGAATATGGCTGTTATTATATTGAATAATGGATTTGATACATATGGTAACACAGCATTGTTTTATTCTATTGTAGACATTGCAACCGATCGATTTACTAATAACTGGATTGAATATTATCTAAGTAAAAAAGCAGAATCAGATCAACAACAAAAGAAATTTAACGACGAAAGGATAGCTACAAAGGATACGAGTATATTACCAACCATATCAATGAATGATTTTAAAGGAATGTACAAGGATAAAATGTATGGCGAAGCAGAAATAAAATTGGTTGATGGAAAAATGCATTGTACTTTACTCCCGGCTAAAAAGATTTTCACAAGTGAAATGAAGCATTGGAATAAAGATACGTACCGTGTTGATTTTAAAGATCCATTCTTACCTTATGGGTTAGTAACATTCGAAAGTGATAAATTTGATCTTGTGACAGGCTTTAAAATTGATCTTCCAAGTCATGATTTTCACTTTAAGAATCTGTATTTTAAAAAAATACACTAAACATTCTGACAGTAATTTTGTTTTAGAAACAAATTATAAACTAAAACAAAATAATATGAAAAAGAACATGGGAACAGCGGATCGAATAATCCGAATCTTATTAGCGTTACTTTTTACCGTATTATATTTTACAGATGTAATAACCGGTACTTTGGGTATTGTGTTAATGGTATTAGCAGTAGTATTCTTACTAACCAGTTTTGTAAGTTTCTGCCCTTTGTATACTATCTTTGGACTCCGAACATGTCCAAAAGAAAAAGCATAAAACAAAAATGCTCCCTACGGGAGCATTTTATTTTTACAATCGTTTAAAACTCGTCTTCTCCTCCACTCATACCATCACCTTCCTGAGATCTGTTTCTCCTCTCTGGTTTATAATTATTGATCTTGAATGATAAAGTTAAGGTAACCCATGGGGTATTGGGTTGAAAATCATAATATGAATAAAAGCCATCACCTTCATAAGTAGAAGAATGACTCATGGTTCCCAACAAATCTCTAACCTGCAACGTGGCAGCAAGTTTGTTCTGATAGAAGCTTTGTCTTACAGCTAAATTAGTCATAAAGAATCCATCTCTTGTTCCTTGCGCAGAAACTGTTGGACTGTTATACATCCCATTTAGTTGAACACGAGTAGATTTTCCTATTCGTATCGTATTGTTTAGCCTTGAATTCCAGTTAAAACTGCTTTCAGAAAAATCTGTAACACGAGTTTCACCATTTGATTCGTATTCAAATTTACCTTCAACTCTATAATCATATATATTTCCCATTAAATCAATGTGCCACCATTTA
Organism: Marinilabiliales bacterium; assembly: GCA_002869305.1. Lineage (GTDB taxonomy): Bacteria > Bacteroidota > Bacteroidia > Bacteroidales > UBA12077 > UBA12077. The sequence continues at coordinate 365 of PKTC01000014.1, read as the reverse complement.
ACCACATCGATTCCGAGCATTAGTTCAATCCCAAGCGCATAGTCTTTACCTACATTTTAATATGTTCTTAGAAAGATATTTTCCTGATATACACTCCTAATTCGTTCTATTTTATTATTTGTAACGCGGTAATAGGCATCTACTGAGAATGTATTTCTTCCAAATTTTAAAATATGACTTAATTCATAAGAATCAATATATTCAGGTAATAGATCCGGATTACCTCTTCGCACATTATATGCATCAGACCAAGTTATAAAAGGTTCAAGATACCAACCTCTAGGACGTTGTATTCTCCTCGAATAACTAGCCATAAACTGATTTTCCTTTGGTGTATTATATGAAAAATGAACTGTAGGGAATAG
>PKTC01000415.1 GCA_002869305.1 Marinilabiliales bacterium | reverse complement strand
ATCGATTTTAGAATCAATGTGTTGGAATTTTCCCGGTTATGACCAAATGCTTTAAATCCGGGGGCAGAAGCCTGGTAACTTGAACTGGTAATGCAATGTGCACCCGCCATTAGATAAGTGTAATGCGCCTGAATGATCGCTTCAGGATTTGTTTCCAACAATTTTGCCGACCATAATGTATGATTCAGATCGCATCCTTGCTTTTCCAACACATTGGAAAGGCCACCATCTATTAGGAATGGATTGGGTATATTCATAATGTATTTTATATATAATGGACTATGAAACGATCTTGCCGTTTAACAAATATACTTGTTAAAAGGAAAATTTCCTATACAAAAAAAAGCGCAGCAAATTGCCACGCTATATAAGATTACTAATAAAAAAACCTAGCTTAATTTCAATACTTTCCCATTTTCAAGGAAATATTCTAATCCTTCAATAATTTTCATAAGCATGGGATTTGATTCTGGCAAGCTCTTAACCATTTCGTTCCCCATTTCATTAATGGCAGTAAACTTAAGGTTCCAGGTTCCGGTACAGGTATTGTTACCGCGATCTTCGAGCTCAATTCTAAAATGTACAACAACGCTATTTTCAATGATGCGAATAACTTCTACTTTTTGGTTTGGAATTAGATCTGTAAAAATCCAGAGTCCAGGACCCAAAATATTTGAAGCCGGGGTTGTAAAAATACAATCCGACTCGACATAACCGGTAGAGGTATAAATTAAATCTGCGGTCCAGCCTTCGATCCAATCTTCTTCTCGCGATGGACAAAACTGTTTAAATACCTCTTCAGTAGGAAAATTAAAATCAAATGTGTACGTCTCTACTTTTCTTTTAAAAGGCGTATTTTCCTTTAAAAACTTACTTGCTCTTTTTTTTGATTTCTCAGTGTTTCTTAAATTTTTCATTTTTATGTTTTTTAAATTCGGCACAAAAGTGATGAACATAAAAAACCTGGGCATTTACATTTGTTGATAATTGAAAATTACCTGAAAAAACTTTTTCGGATTCGGCTTAATTGAGTTGGCGTGATACCTAAATAATTGGCAATATGATAGTGAGGAATCCTGTTTAGCAAACCAGGATAGTCAGTTAAAAATGTTTCGTACTTTTTTTGTGCATTACTGAAAAAATCCTTTGAAATGCGTCCCTTTATCTTATTATGAATGTTCTCAAGAAAATCATTGTGGAATGCTAGCAGTTTTTGTTCTTTGTTGATGTATTCTAAGTATTCTTTGTAATTTGCTGTTAAAACAATTGATTTGGTTAAACTCTGTTTGCTAAAAGAACATTTCATTTCGGGAGAAAGATTCCCAATAATTAAATCATTTTCCATGGAGAAAAACAAAATGTTTTCGTTGCCGTCGGTATCGAGCACATAGGAGCTAAGAATGCCTTCACAAACAAATCCAATGATTTTATTTTCTTTACCAACCTCGAACAAATGATCCTGTACATTCAGGTTTTGAAGGCTGAATATATTAAGCAAAGGATCGATATGCTCGCTGTTTAAGTTTGTTTTTGAATGAATACAATCCTTAAATTGTTGAAAACCACCCATAAAATTTATATCCTATGATTTACAGTGGAAAGTTAAGGATAAATTGAATGTATTAAAAATTAGCTTGGAACCAATCTTAACTTAGTAGTTAACAGGTGCAGACTGCGGCAAAATAGGACTCCCTAAGGAGGAAAATAAGTGTCCTCCATATAAAGAGGGATATAGGGAGTTGAAATTATGTGTTTCTTTTTTTATTGTTATTTATATCAAATTATTTATCAATCTTTTACGCAGCGAACAGAGGTTTTTGTATTATTACCGAGTGGGCATCAACAAATGTTGAATGCTACAAAATGATTCGTGGCGGCGACTTTTCTATGTATCTTTTTTTGGTGGTTGCAAAAGAAAGAATACATTCGAAATTGAGATCTTAATCTATGGTACTTTTCAAGATTTAAGTCAAAAATATCTAATCTGCTCATTTTCTTGATGATCGTCAATAGTATTGAAATATATACTCTCTAATATTGCAGTGTAAAACAAACACAAAAGTTATGACCAAAAAAATAAAAGAGGTGGGTGAATGGAAAGTTACTTTTGATGATTTACATCAGGTTTCATCCATTATAAACCAAAATACGGGATATCAGAGCTTGTGGAGAGAAAAGCAGGACTCACTTGAAAGACTTTCTTATATAGAGAAAATGGACGATTACCAGTTCGTGGATTTTTGTGAAATGATTCAAAACAACAAGAGTGCAATGGGCTTTTTTAATTAAGGTTTAATTATAAAGTTTCGTTCATATTAGGGTTCAATAAATGAAAAAAACTCTTAACATCTGTTAAGAGTTTTTTTTCTTTTCAGCGAATCTATTCACTTAAGATTGAAAGCAATTCTAATTTAAACGTAAGCTTTTGTCAGAAATTACTCCATGCTTCAAATAGCTTTTTCTGTCGCGATCATGCATTAATTTCATATGTATTTTATTATGTAAAAATACTAGCTTTTCTCTGGTGCTAAGATTACTTACAAATTCAGCCTTGCGTTCACTATTTTTGAGGTCAATCATTTCTTTATTTTCACAATAGTATTTTAACATGTTTCCAAGCCCTTCGATCATAAAACCAATTTTATATTCGGTATTCTCATTTAAGGATTTCATGCCTTTGTTATTTATTATATTATAGTTTAGATCTAGTACGCATTTAGTATGTGTTTCATCAATCGGAAACAATTCCATTTTATAAATCGAAGTCGATATGCTGTTGTCCCACTTAAAATGAACCTTGTAGTTTGCAGTATCGAATAAAAGTGTTGTCCAGGTTGTTTTTCCACCACCCTTATTCATTATAAATGGAGAAGACATATTTTGTTTAAATACAACACCTTCTTCGTTTTTGCCATTTGGGCAGTAGATTATTTTGCATTTCCAGTCCGGGATCCAGTCATATTCACGAACGGGGCATACAAGCGGAAAAATTTCTTCGGCCGGAGCATTAATAATAATTTCTTTTTTTACGTTGATGGTTTTCATAACTTCTTGATTTTTAGATTCTTTTATTGTTAAACTTTTGATTGTTTCTTTTCCCTGGCTTATTCCAAATGCCACAAGGAATAATGCTGTTGTTAATAATATCTTTTTCATAATTTTTTAGTTTGTAATTTGGGACAAAACTATGAAGGATATAATTAGCGGAGCTTGATCTATATCAAGAAATCAGAGAGTTAGCTTTTTACGTAAACGGCTTAGGGTTTCGGGAGTCATTCCTAACGATGAGGCAATGTGCTTTAAAGGAACCAGGTTAAAAATTTGAGCTTGTTCCAAAAAGAGTTGTTGAAATCGTTGCTCGGCATCGAGGTGTAAAAAGGATAGAAGCTTGGATTCGAGAGCCCGGTAGGCGCTAAGGTAATAATTGCTGGTTAAATCGAAGGCTTCGGCGTGTTTAAACATAGTATTATGGTGCACATCTTTATCCACTACGAGTAGCTCGCAATCGGAAAGAGCCTGGTAATTTAGCAGGCTTTTTGAATCGTTTTGGAAACTTGAAAACGGAATGGCAAATGAATTGGGTGTAATAAAATGAATGGTTACTTCATCGCCTTCGTGCTCGTGAAACACCCTCAATATACCCGAGCAAACAAAGGCAATATCCTTATTGCGTTTTTCCTGTTGAATCCAAAGTTCATTCTTTTTAATATACTTTTCCTGGTACAGAGCACAAATGTGCTCTTTTTCTTCGTGTGTTAGTTTTGATTTATTCCCCAGATATGTGTAGAGTTGTTCTTTCATTGAGCTAATGGTTTAAACTCTATTATGTAACAAATATATTAAATACCTGGCAAAACAACATTAGGAGATAGGTTTAAATAATGCCCGACTGAGACAGTCGATTACATAGAAATATTTTAAGCACAAAATTATTCCACCCCTTTGTCCCCCTCCTGGGGGGAAATGAAAATTGTTTTGCTTTTAAAAGGGAATTAAGGCTAATGAATTAGGACTGTTTCCTGCATTATGCTTTGTTAATTCACTCCTTGCGTCACCCTTAATGTAGGGTGATGATTATGCGATTTAGGTTAAAATGTATAATTAACTCATTATCTTGCTGATTGCAATTAAATTGAAATTTATACTTTTTAAGATAAAATAGGACAGCAAACGTTGAATTACTGCTTGGTCCAGATACCTTCAATTAAAACTCTTCTGCCTTCTTCCGGATCATTCACCTCAATAAAGCTTACGGTATTTCCTACTACCTGAAAGCTGTACAAGCCATTAACACTTGATTGGTAGGGGCCACCTTCATCTGTTATGGTAATTTGATTTCCACTAATTGAAATGCTACCCCAAACATCAATACTGGAATCTCCAATAAAATCCGTTTCGAAATTAT
>PKTC01000029.1 GCA_002869305.1 Marinilabiliales bacterium | reverse complement strand
ATAATTTCAGAACCAATTACTATTTTAGAACCAACAGAAGTTTTGATTGATACCCTAGTTACTCATTTATTATGCAATGGTGACAGCGATGGAAGTATTGATGTTACTGTTACCGGAGGTACATCTCCTTATACATATGCATGGACTACTTCGGATGGTTCTGGATTAGTTCCAGATGCAGAAGATCAATCGGATTTACGTGCAGGAAAATATGACCTTACTGTTACAGATGATAATTCATGTACAGCAACAACTTCAATTACGATATTAGAACCAACAGCAATCAATATTGCAGAAACTGAAGTAAATGATATAAGCTGTAATGGCCTATCAGATGGTAGCATTGATATTACAGTTTCAGGAGGGACAGTAGCAACAGTTTATACCTATAATTGGTCAACATCTGACGGCTCTGGAGAAGTTCCAGGAGATGAAGATCAAACAGGATTAGGAGCTGGCACCTATGATTTAACAGTAACAGATGATAATTTGTGTACCGAAAATATATCAATAGCAATATCAGAACCACCTGCAATTAGTATTGATTCTGAAAATTCAACTCCTGTATCACCTTCTTCAGGTATAGATGGAACGCTTACAGTTACAGCTTCGGGTGGAACTGGAGTTTTGAGTTATACTTTAAACGAAGATGACATAACCAATATTACTGGAGTATTTACGGAATTAGACACAGGAGATTATACTGTTAAAGTTACAGATGAAAATGGCTGTGAAATAACTTCGAATATAATTACGCTTGATTTTAACGTTGGAGTAATCAATATTTCAAATTCAGATAAAATAAAGTTGTATCCAAATCCAACATCAGATAGATTATTTATTGAGATTGACTTTGATTATGAAGATCTAAAAATGGAAATCATAAGTATTTCTGGTCAGCTTATATTGAACAAGGAAATAGAATCTCACGGAAATTCAAAAGAGGAAGTAGACTTATCAGAATATCCAAAAGGAATCTATTTTATAAGAATTTATAATGGTGATTTCGATTACAAAGCAAAAATACTATTACAATAATTATAAAATATGTTGTAAAGAAAAGCCTCTTAATGGAGGCTTTTTTTATTAAATTTAATAGATGCTTAGATTAATTTGTTGACATGCTTTTTGATCATTATCTTTGTTTTCTTAAAATCTCAGGAATATGAATATACTTTTGTTAGGTTCAGGAGGTCGTGAGCATGCGTTGGCCTGGAAAATGTCTCAAAGTAAGAAGTTAGATAAGCTTTATATTGCTCCGGGAAATGCAGGAACAGCTGCTGTTGGAGAGAATATAGACATAGACTTGTCGGATTTTCCTGCAATAAAAAACCTGGTAAAAGAGAAGCAAATTAATATAGTAGTTGTTGGGCCGGAACAACCTTTAGTGGATGGTATCAGTGACTTTTTTGATTCTGATTCAGAGTTAAAAAAAGTAGCATTAATTGGCCCATCAACAATTGGGGCAAAGCTAGAAGGAAGTAAGGATTTTGCAAAAGAATTTATGCAAAAATACAATATTCCAACGGCCAAATACCAATCTTTTAACAAATCAACATTACAAAAAGGAAAGAAGTTTCTGGAAACTTTATCACCACCGTATGTTCTAAAAGCAGATGGTCTGGCAGCAGGAAAAGGTGTTTTAATTCTTGATGATTTAAATGAGGCTAAAATCTCTTTGGAGGAAATGCTTAACGGACAGTTCGGTTCTGCAAGTCAAACAGTAGTTATAGAAGAATTCCTGGACGGAATTGAACTTTCAGTTTTCGTAATAACCGATGGAAATTCATATAAGATATTGCCTGAAGCAAAAGATTATAAAAGAATAGGAGAAGGAGATACTGGTTTAAATACAGGAGGAATGGGAGCGGTTTCTCCAGTTCCATTTGCCAGCAAGGATTTTCTCGATAAAGTGGAAGAAAGGGTAATTAAACCAACTGTTCTTGGCTTAAAAACTGAAGGAATAAAATACAGAGGCTTCATATTTTTAGGTTTAATGAATGTTAAAGGAGAGCCTTTTATAATTGAATATAACGTGAGAATGGGTGATCCGGAAACCGAGGTGGTAATTCCAAGAATTAAATCGGATATTGTCGACTTATTTGAACATACCGCGCAAGGAACTTTGAGCAGGGCGATTATTGAAATTGAAGAGAGAACGTGTACCACAGTAATGCTGGTATCAAAAGGATATCCTGAAAAATATGAGAAAGGGAAAAAAATGGCAAACCTTGATAAGGTTACTGAATCTCAATTATTTCATGCCGGTACTATAAATGATGGAAGTAGTATTTATACAAATGGAGGGAGAGTAATAGCTATTTCCTCATATGGTAAGAATATGGACGAAGCATTACAAAAGTCTTATAAAAATGCCGAAATTATTGAATTTGAGGGAAAGAATTATAGAAAAGATATAGGATTTGATTTAAAGTAAAAATATGCTTGTAAATACACTTAAAAGTAACCAACCATTTGTAATTGTTTTAATACTTCTTACCGGTATTTCTCTCTGGATATTTTCATTTATAGATTCTGTTGCCATAAGTATACCTTCTGATCAATTATATTCGCCATTTTATAATTTTATAAATAATCATATCGATTACAATTCGTTTTTATCTGCTTTCATAACCCTAATATTAGTATTATTGCAGGCATTTATATTAGTTCAGTTTAACAAGAAGCATATTCTAATTAACTACAGAACCTATTTACCTGCTTATTTCTATTTACTGGTATCAAGCAGCTTTGTACAGCTTCATAGGTTGAATCCTGTAATTATTGGAACTGTATTTGTTTTTATTTCTATTAATTTCTTGTTTAATACCTACAGGACGGATTATGCCTTAAATAAAATATATTTAGCAGGGTTTTTTATATCTGTAGCTTCTTTGTTTTGGGCTCCTCTGGCCATTTTTATTTTACTAATATGGATATCATTATTAATTCTTAGGCCATTTATCGGAAGAGAATGGTTAGTAGGTTTGTTGGGTTTTTTAACTCCTTTTCTATTTATATTTGTTTTTTATTATGTCTTCACAGGAGATCAGTTAGATGCTTTATTAAGCTCATTCCTTGAAAGCTTCGCTTTTGCAAAAGGATTAAAATCATTGCATTTTACATATTATATATTTTATGGTTTTCTTAGTTTAATTTTACTTTTAGCCAGCTACACCATTGTTGCCAATTATCAAAAGAAGAAAATAAAAAATAGAAAGTATTTTGAGATCAATTGGTGGTTTTTTATATTAAGTTTAGGCTTATTCTTAATATTTAAGAATGTTACATATGAAATCATTTATTTGATAACAATTCCTATTTCATTTTTATTAACGGATTATTTCTATACCATAAGAAAAGCCTGGTACCTAAATGCAGTTTTAATTGTGTTTTATTCTGCATTGGTTTATATACAAATAACAGCTCACTAATGCGAGCTGTAAGTATCTATATGCATTATAGATTTTAATTTTAGAATCTTTCTACAAATGAGAGTAATGCAACAGCTAGGCCTTGTTCTCCTTCCTTGAAATTTACCCAAATGTGATAAACTCCTGTTTGAGTGCATTTGAATTCAACACTTGGATAACTTTTTCCTGTGGCGACTATATAAGTTGTTCCTAATAATCGATTATTATCATAAATCTGTAAAATAGCTTCTCCTGGAAAATCCTTGGAGTTACAAATCGAGAAACGGTATTTTGTATTTTTGCTTAAAACAACAGAGTGTCTGGCTACCGGTGGTTCTTCTCCTGGTTTTGCTGCTTCTAGCTTAACTTGAAAATCTTTAAGATAAGTTGCATCTTCACCAGCAACCATTCCGCAAATATCAATAAGCTCCTGTCCAGATTGGGCAAATAAATTAGAACTATTTCCTAATAAAAGAATTGCAAATAGGGCAAAGATTATATAAATGTTTCTCATATTTACAACTGTATTATTTTATTACGGACTTCAACAGTTTTATCAACAATTTTTAAAAGTGTTTCATTGGAAATCTCGATATACTGCTTGTCGTTTTGTTTAATTACCAACATACCGTCTTCCTCAACCGCTTCTGGCTCTCCTTTCTCGTAAGTTATTGTAACTTCTCTATAGATATCTTGTATGTCTGATAGTTGTCCAATAAGCTCTGCAAATTTTGGATCTCTTTCATAATTTTTTAGCAATAACATCAAATTACTTAATATAATTTTTTGTTCCCCAATTTTTTCAGAAAGTTCAGCATTGGGTGATTCTTTAATAACCTCACTTAATAAATACATACTTTCAATCCACACTCCGGCAACAATTAAAGAACTTAAGTTGCTTCTGTTATTTTCACGCAAATATCGATCCATTTGGTTAAAATTCTGCACTGAAATGTACATTAATGAGTCTAAATTCTGGTTATTTGTAGCAAGTCT
>PKTC01000422.1 GCA_002869305.1 Marinilabiliales bacterium | reverse complement strand
CAGGAAAATATTATTGTTCCTGTATTAGTGGGTAATAAAACTGAAATAGAAAAGCTTTGTAAAGAAATTGATTTCGATATAAATGGAATTGAGATCTATGAAGAGAATAATCCGGCAAAGTCAGCGGTTAAAGCGGTTGAACTAATTCGAGATGGTAAAGCGGATATATTAATGAAAGGATTGGTGAGCACAGCACCTTTATTAAGAGCTGTTCTCGATAAAGATACTGGACTAACTAAAGGTTCGACCTTGAGTCATTTTGCCTTGGTTGAGTCTCCTTATTATCACAAACTCATTGGAATTACTGATGCTGCTATGAACATTGCTCCTGATTTTAATGAGAAGGTACATATTATCAATAATGCTGTTGAGGTATTTCATCGATTAGGTGTAAAAGAACCAAAAGTAGCAATTGTTGGCCCACTCGAAGTTGTGAATCCTAAAATTGAATCAACAACTCATGGTGCTTTATTGGCAGTAATGAATAACAGAAATCAGATTAAGGGTTGTATTATTGATGGGCCATTAGCAATGGATAATGCCGTATCTAAAGAGGCTGCAAAGCACAAAGGAATTGAAAGCGAAGTAGCTGGTGATGCTGATATTTTAGTAGCTCCAGATTTAAACAGTGGAAATATCATGTATAAAACCATGATGTTTATTGGAGGTGCAACATCTGCTGCTGTGATAATGGGAGCACGAGTTCCTATCGTTTTAACTTCACGTGCTGATACAGATAAAAGTAAGATGATGTCGATAGCTTTGGCTGCGGCAATGTAATGAATAGTTGAAAAAGAAAAAGAATTAATTAGAAATGGAAGAACAAAGAATATTAGCAATTAACCCAGGATCAACTTCTACAAAAATTGCTGTATATCAAGGAACAAAATCTATTTTTTTAAAAAATATAAAACACTCAGCAGAAGATTTAAAACCTTTTTCAAATATTGTAGGACAATTTCAATATAGAAAAGAAATTATCCTACGTGAACTTAAAGAAGCTGAAATAAGAATCGATTTAATTACTGCAATTGTGGGTCGCGGTGGTTTGGTTAAACCAATAGAATCCGGAGTATACGAAGTAAACGATGCAATGATTAAAGATTTGCATGAAAGTAAACTTGGTGAACATGCCAGTAATTTGGGCGGTCTTATTGCAAAAGATATTGCAAAATCTTTGGATGGAGCAAGAGCTTTTATTGCAGATCCAGTAGTAGTTGATGAAATGGAAGATGTTGCTCGTTATACTGGACATCCTGAATTTATACGTCACTCTATTTTTCATGCTCTCAATCAGAAAGCAATTGCTAGAAAATATGCTAAGGCTGCAGATAAACCATATACCGAATTGAATTTAATTATTGCGCATTTGGGTGGAGGAATTTCAGTTGGAGCGCATAGGAAAGGAAGAGTTATAGATGTAAACAATGCTTTAGATGGAGATGGACCATTTTCTCCTGAAAGAACAGGAACCCTGCCATGTGGACAGGTTGCATCACTTTGTTTTAGTGGCAAGTACACACACGAGCAAGTGAAGAAGATGATTAAAGGAGAAGGTGGATTTGTAGCTTATTTGGGAACCAATGATGCTTACGATGTAGAAATGAAAGTTAAGGATGGTGACCAGGAAGCAAAAAAAATACATGATGCACTTGCATATCAGCTTGGAAAAGAAATTGGTTCGTTAAGTACTGTTTTAAAAGGAGAGGTAGATGCAATTCTTTTAACCGGAGGAATGGCATACGATAAAATAATTGTTGATTATATTAAAGAAATGGTATCCTTTATTGCGCCTGTGGTTGTTTATCCTGGAGAGGATGAAATGGAAGCACTGGCAATGAATGGTTATATGGTAATGAAGGGTGAAGTTGAACCAAGTATTTATAAATAAGATTAAGATATATTCCAATAGAAAAGGCATCATTTAAGATGCCTTTTTTTATGGAGTTGATAAACTTACAGGCAATACTTTTCCATTATAGTATTTACATCCATTGATTGCAAAATCATAAATAAATTCAGCCATTTCGTTTGCCGCTAATGGAGCATTGAATCCTGGAAATGCTGTATTTAACATTTCTGTATTTACAGCGCCAAGGGCTAAAGCATTAAATGTAATATGATCGTTTTTAAACTCTTCTGCAAGACATTCCGTTAAACTTGCGAATGCTGCTTTACTCGAACTATAAAATGATAAGCCAGGAAACTTTGAACTACCCTGAAATCCAGCCATACTAGCTATGTTTACTACATGTGCAGCTTTACTTTTCTTTAGGAGTGGTAATAGGCCCTGAATTAATACAGCTGGACTTGTTACATTAACGTTAAACATTTTTTGTAGCTCATCAATCTCAAACGCTAGAAATGGTTTGTTAACTAAAAAACCAGCGTTGTTAATAAGAATATCAATAGAATCAGTATGTTGCTGAATTTCTTTTATTAAGGTTTTTTTTACTCGATTTGGATCTTCTATATCAAATACGATAGTTTTCAACTTATTTCTTAGATTTTGCCTGATACAATCATTTTTAAGTTCCTTCAATAGTTTTTCGCTTCTTGCAATTCCAATTACCGTGTTGTTTTCATTTTTTGAAAATAATTTCGCTAATTGATAACCTATGCCTTTACTTGCACCTGTAATAATTACGTTCATATTTTTAAGCTATATTTAAGTAATCTTTTAAACGGAATAAGATTTGATTCATTATTTTTGTTTCGTAAATATAAACTATTATGAGAATAACAAAAATCTTAATAAACATACTTCTTATCGCTTTTTTTGCACAAAATAATACATATTCCCAAAATGATAAGGAATCAAAGCTTAAAGATAAGAAAGAACAGAAGGAATTGAAAGAACCTTATTTCTTTTGGGGAGGCTCGCTTTGGTTTGGTTTTGGATCGTATACCTATGTTGATGTAAACCTTGTTTTTGGTTCTCAAATAACTGAACGTCTGAGTTTAGGGTTAAGTGGAAAATATCAGTATTTTAAAGAAAAAGGAAGTTTTACCGGTAATTTTCAAACCTTTGAAACAAATGTATATGGTGGAAGTGTGTTCTCACAATTTGCTGTTATTAAAGATTTTAGAAACCTTGTAAAGGTCAAAGGACATAGTGGAATAATTGCACATGTAGAGTATGAGTTTTTGAATACTGAATATAATTATATATACTTTAATGATCCTAATTCCAATCGAGACAGATATTGGTTGAATAACGTGCTGGTGGGCGGTGGATATTTTCAGCAAATGGGTAAAAAGACAAAAACCTACATCGTTTTACTTTGGAATGTTACTAAGACTGATGATAATCCATATGAGTATCCTCAGCTAAGAATTGGATTCTCTATTAGTATTTAATTTTAGATAAATTTAGACATTATTGTAAGAAGGTTATCTGGACGAATCGGTTTTGATATATAGTCATCGCAACCAGATTCCATACTCGCTTGCTCATCTTCTTCCATGGCATATGCGGTTTGGGCGATAATAGGCAATTTTGGGAAATTCTTTTTAATCTCTTCTGTTGCTTCTAATCCATTTAGATCAGGCATTTTAATATCCATTAAAACGATATCTACATTTTCAGAATTACAAACATCAATGGTCTCACGACCGGTTTTGGTCCAAATTATTTTTGCTTTGGTAGGTTTTAAGACAGCCTTTAAAAAAAGATAATTAATCTGTTCATCTTCGGCAATGACCACGACCTTTTCTTCCCAATTTCTTAGCATATTCAAATGTAATCCCCTTTTGTATATAATGCAATATTTTTTGACAAATAAAAAGCGGATAATAGTTATCCGCTATAAATGTAAAAAATATAATTTATTGTTTTAACACTTCAAACATCTTTTTGCCTATTTCTGCTGGCGACTCAACAACATGTATTCCGCAATCGCTCATGATTTTCATTTTGGCTGCTGCTGTATCATCTTTTCCACCAATAATAGCACCCGCGTGTCCCATGCGTCTACCTTTTGGAGCAGTTTTACCCGCTATAAAACCTACAACTGGCTTGGTCCCATTCTCTTTAACCCATTGTGCAGCTTCAGCTTCCATATTTCCACCAATTTCACCGATCATTACAATACCTTTAGTTTCTGGATCTTCCATAAGAAGTTGAATAGCATCTTTTGTAGTTGTTCCAATAATTGGATCACCACCAATTCCAATAGCTGTAGTTTGTCCTAGGCCAATTTTTGTTAATTGATCAACAGCTTCATAGGTTAAAGTACCAGAACGAGAAATAACACCTATAGTACCTTTTTTGAAAATGAAACCAGGCATAATACCTACTTTTGCCTCATCTGAAGTAATAATACCAGGACAGTTTGGGCCAATCATTCTGCAATCTTTACCTTTTAAAAACTCCTTTACTTTTACCATATCAGAAGTTGGTATACCTTCTG
>PKTC01000329.1 GCA_002869305.1 Marinilabiliales bacterium | reverse complement strand
TGTAATTGGCACCAGTGCCCAACCTGCGTCCATTGCTCCTATTTCCTTTGGTAAAGGTTCATATGGAAACAGAGGATAAAAAGTTAGATTGAGAGGTTTATCCGATTCATAATAGCTCTGAATGATTTCATTTTTACCCATATTTTCATGAATGGTCTGTGCCAAACTGTTTGTTGCTTCATATAAATAAGATGTCAATACCATAATATAGGTCGTTCTACCTTCAAGATCAACACATATACAACCATATTTTTCACGTTCAGTTTTTTCTCTAAACTCATAATTATTAATGGATCTAACATATTTTCCTGAATCATCATATTTAATGATATCATATATACCTGTATCTACAGTAGCATAAGCAATAGACTTTGGTTCAAGAAATTTATCAACCACGTAAACGCTATCCTTTTCCAAAACAATATTTAGGGTTCTATTGCTACTATTGAAAAATACCAACTGCCTTTTTGGTTCGGAGTTACACGCGTTTAATATTAGGAAAAGTATTATTAGGCCATACAGATAATATCTCTTCATGATTCTCTTTAATTTAATTCGAATACATCTTGTTATCAAATAAATGTCAAATTTTCCACTAATTTCTTACCATAAATCAAGAAATATTAGATCAAATTAACTTGTATTTGTATAAACAACTAACCTTTAATTATAAAATCATGAAAACAACACATTACTTATTTGTTCTGTTTCTAATAATATCTGGTTCGGTAAGTGCTCAGATGAACAAAACGGATGTGCAATCTTTTTTTAACGAGGCTGATGTAAGCTCTGTAGATTATATCTTATTAATTGCTGATGTAAAATTTAGTACAGAAACTCAGAGTTACATAACCCAGCGCTCTAACTACCAAGCAGCTGTAACAGAAATTACTTTTAAAGAAACCTGTTTTTGTTTAAAAAACAGCGAGGATTTGATTTATATTCCCTACACTAGTATTAGAAGTCTTTATAAAGGAAAAGACGGATGGGAGGATCAACTGGATAAACCCATTATAAAAATTGATTTAATCGGTAATAGAAATGTGGATTTTAATTAAAACTAACAATGAGCAATTAAGTATCTTTAATTGCTCATCTTTTCATATCTTTTCATGATGATTTGAATCTCCAGATCATTCTTATTTCGTTATTTATTTGGATTTAAATCTGTAATGACAGATGCATCAACCCAGTAAATATCACCTCTACCGTTATGAATATTAACCAAATCGTTGTAATTAAGAATCTTTCCATCTAGATTTTCTGTCCAATTCATGCGTTGGAAAAAGAAATACTTGCCATCCGGTGAAATGGAAGGTGTAAAGTCTAGACCTGGAGAATTAATCTTTTCTCCCAAATTTATTAAATCAGACCAGTTATCATTTTCATCCCTAAAGGAGACATAATAATCTGCACTTCCATAATTATAACCTTCAACATATGATGGTATAATCAGATAATCTTCATCGGGAGAAATACAGGCATTCCATTGTGATTCATTGATGTTAATATTTTCAGGTAATATTTCCGGAGTTGTAAATTTACCATCCACAAATTTGCTTCTATAGATAAACTCATTTCCATCTTCATGCATTTTTGTAAAATACATAGTTCCTGATTTGGTTATGGATGCATAACAAACCATCCCTTCTCCGGTTATAGGTTCACCCACAGGCTTAGGAGTGCCCCATCCATCTCCTACTCTATCAACATACCAGATACTATATCTACCTTTATTCTCGACACCTTCAACAATAGGCCTTCTTGAAGCAAAATACATTTTCTTTCCATCTGGCTGGATAAATGGCTCGATATCGGAATATTGACCAGAAAAAGAAACAACCTCGGGTTTGCTCCAAAGTCCGTTTATTTGTTTAACACAGACAATACAAGATCTATAATCATAATCTCGCCCAAGCTGGACCGTAAAATAGATTTCATTACCATCAGGAGAAATTGTCAAATCACGTTCAGGTAATCCGGTAGAGACAATTCCTGGCGCAAATATTTTCGGTGTTGTACCAGGTTGTTCTTGCCCTAAATAGGAACCACTTAAGTTGGATAGTTTTGATTCAATACTATCTTTTGTAGTTTTGTCAGAACATGAAAGCATGATCAATCCAGCAGTCAATAATGAATATAATAATCTATACCTTTTTTTTAATAATTTCATTTCTTCAGTTTTTATTTCATTCAAGGATTTATTTTAATAAGTTCGTTAGCATTTGTACAATAATCCTGGTAAATTTTAAAAAATTCTCCAACGTGATATGCATCCATTAAAGAATGATGTGGAGATACTGAAACTGGCATATATATTTTCTCTCTATCCTCATAAAGTTTTCCAAAAGCAAATCTGGGAATAGAGTCATTTTTCATTTCTCTTTTGGGATGTTCTACACTCCTAAAACTTATCCACGGTAAAATTGAAGTATAAACCAAATCATCTGCTTTAGCCTTGGTATCAAAATCTGTGGATTTTTTTATACGATTAGTTGTTTCAAGGGCTTTCTGGTAAAACAACTCAAAATCTTCTATAAAATTAAAAAACGCAAAACTGAAAGTTTTGTCATTTCTTAATATTGTGCATGAAACTCTTATTTTATCATAACAAATAACTCCATCATCGTTTAATCGGTATTTAAATTCATCAATACAATTTACTGTTCGAGATAAAATGTAGGCTGATGCTATAAAAAAAGACAAATCATTACTAACACAAAACTTTTTAAGATTTGTAACATCTACATCACTGCAAATATTAAAAAACGGTTCTCTAAAAGTTTTAAAATACTCGTACTGATCATATCTTTTCCACGATTTAAGATCAATTTGTTTCGCATTCATTTTATTCCTCTTCTTTAAATGGATTTAAATCTTTAATAACACTTGCATCTACCCAATATATGTCTCCTCCTCCGTTGTGAATATCTCTTAAATCCTGATAATTAAGATTAACTTCTTCTATGTTTATTGTCAAATCTTCACGTTGATAAAAGAAATATTTTCCGTCTGGTGACAAAGATGGTGAGAAATCCCAGCTTTGTGAATTTATCTCACAGCCCAGATTTATCAATTCGCTCCAATTATCGTTATCGTCTTTGAATGAAACGTAATAATCGGTGCTACCACAACCCTCATTTTCTCTATAATCAGGAACAATTAAAAAATCTTCATCTGGTGAAATAAATGTATTAAACTTTGAACTGCCGTTATTAATTTGTTCCGGCAATAATTCCGGTTCTGTATATTTTCCATCAACAAGTTTACTTCTATAAATTTGCTCTGAATCATCTTCAGCCCTTCTTGTAAAATACATGGTGCCAGATTTTGTGATTGAAGGATAAAAAACTTGCCCACTCCCATTTATTGGTTCTCCAACAGGCTTTGGATCACTCCACCCCGACTCTGTTTTACTAAGGTACCAAATATTGTTTCTATACTTATTTTCTTCACCTTCTTTTAATGGTCTGGATGAAACAAAAAACAGCTTTTGTCCATCGGGCTGTATATGTGGTTCGCCTTCAGAATAAAAACCTGAAAAAGGTGCTACTTCGGGATTTGCCCATGCTCCATTAATTTGCTTCACACATACTATTGCGGACTTGTTCTTGCCTCTGTTTCTGCTGAGAACTGAGAAATAAATTTCTTTACCATCTGGTGAAACTGCTAAATCACGTTCGTACATTTCTGTAGAAATAATACCAGGTGCAAATATTCTTGGAGTTGTATCAGGAAGTTCTTGCCCTAAGTATGGACCTGAAATATCTTCTTTCTCTGCTGGATTTGTACATGCGTTAAATAAAACCAATAACAGTAATATTAACAAATTGATCAATTTTTTCATATTTGTATTTATTTAATTATTTATATTTTATATTAATTTAAGCACCTCAACTGTTGTTAGTAATCAAAAAATTCTATTTCTATATATCTATTCAAAATGATCATCTTATTCGTTGTTCACATTCTGCTTCAATTTTACCAGGAAATATCCAACTAATGGAATAATTATCCATACATAAAAATATCCTATGGTTACATACCAATGTGATATAAAAATATTCAATCCATTTTTTTGAATTACTCCTCCCACAATAAAGTCCACAATTGCTAATGGAACAGATGCATAAAAAGCAAACCATAAACTTATCTTTAAATAATCATTACCAATAAGAACAAGAGTTATAAAAGCTATCAATGGTACTGCTGCAAAAGCAGCAATGAGACTTAGTAATATTTGATTGGCAGATGACCAATCCTGATAGTAATTTGAAGATAACCCAATAAAATAAAAAGCTAACCATGCATTTAAAGCTATTAATAACAATTTAAAATGTGTTTTAGGATTCATAATTTATCTGATGAATTATCCAAACATTAGGTTCTATGTATATTCCAATATTTTTTTCTAAAT
>PKTC01000368.1 GCA_002869305.1 Marinilabiliales bacterium | reverse complement strand
ATTAGCGTGGTAATCAGTTTCCAAATCTTCAACTTTTTTGAAACTTGAAGTAATATTGGATCCCGATAGAGGAGCTCCAATACCCAATGCCACACTTTGAATATCAGGACTGCCCTTTAATAAATCGACCATCACATTTGCTTTGGAAGCCTGATATCCAGGCAAATCGATCATAATAACGTGCTCTTTTTGAAAACCCATGTCCTTATTTCTAAGATAATCAAGTTGCAAGGAAATAATAATTGTACAAACAATTAGAATCTGAGATATGAAAAACTGCAGAAAGACCAGTATATTGTATAATGAAATAGATTTTGCTTTTCCTAATTTCATGTTAAAACGAAGGGCTCGAATTGGATCGTAACGCGATAGTATTGTCGCAGGATAAAAACCAGACAAAAATGTAAGCAATGCCAGAGTAATTATTAAAAAGTAGAAAACAGAAAAGTTACCGTATATTTCTAATTCGGCACTGCGTTCCAGGAATAAATTGATCTTGGCTAAAATTACCTCACTAAATATTACAGCAATAATCTCTGCAATTAATAATATCAGAAATGTTTCCCCAAGAAATTGTTTAATAAGTGTTATTCTGTTGGCACCCAAAACCTTTCGAATACCAACTTCTTTTGCTCTCTTAATAGTCTGAACGATAGAAAGGTTGGTAAAATTTATAAATGCAATAAGTAATATAAACAAGCCTACACTAATGAATATCAAAATGATCTTTTTGCTCATTACGTAAGCATTGGGAAAACTTTGAAATCGATCATCAAAATGTATTTCTTTAAGAGGCTGAAGAAAATAAAATTCGTAACGCTTTTCATCCTCAGTAGGATTATGTTTATCAATAATCTGATGAATCTTTAATTCCATTTCTTGAATCGTATTTTCCTCTCTTACTGTTACATATGTTGCAAATCCAGAAGAACGAGTACCCCAGTTATTATAACCAAAATCAAAATAATCCTCTTTTAATCCATTAATAGAAAGCATCATGCGATATGGAATGTGCGTATTCATGGGTGGTTTCTTAATTATCCCTACAACATTAAGACTTATTGAATCATACATAACGATTTCTTTGTTCAAAGCATTTTCATTGGAATCAAAATACTTCTTAGCAATATCTTCTGTTAAAAATATTGAATTTGGATCGTTTAAATCATCTGGATTTCCTATGATAAAATCAACATCAAATACCTTTATAAAATTTGAATCAGCATAAAGGGTTCCTTGTTCCAAATATTTATCATTTCCAATTCTTAACAAGTTTTCATGAGAAAAATAAATCTGAGTAACATTTTCATGTCCTGTTAGATCTTCCTTTAGAACACCGCTAAGTGGATATGGAACAGTTTCGTCAAAATGCTCTGATCCATTTTGAATTTGTTTATTAACAATTCTGTAAATCGACTCAAAATTACTATGGTGTTTGTCAAATATTAGTTCATTTGAAACAAAGAGAAAAATAACTAAAGCGCAGGTCAAAGCTAAAGACAAACCGAAAATATTAATAATTGAAAATACCTTATTGCGTGTAAGTATTCTGAATGCTATTTTAAAATAATTTTTAATCATCTTATTGTAATTATAGTGTTTAGACAATACTATTCAATACACATACCATTAGTTGTAAAATACTAATTGCAAAATACTTAGCCCACGATTTGTTTTAACCCATTTATAATTATTTGTTCCTTTTCAGAACACAACATGTTTCAAATCGGAACACATCATTATTATTTTAGTACATTTACACATCTAAATTTAATCGAATATTTATGATTAACGCTAAGATTTTGGTTATAGATGATGATAAGGATATCTTATTATCAAGCAAAATGGTATTAAAAAAAGAGTTTTCTGATATAAAAACAATTTCTGATCCGGAAGATATTATGCCGTTTGTTGAAAGAAGAATATTTGATGTTATTTTGCTTNTGATGTTATTTTACTTGACATGAATTTTGCTACCGGAGCTACAAGCGGAAAAGAGGGACTAAAATGGTTAAAAAAAATTCTACAACGTGATGCTGAGGCAACTGTTGTAATGATGACAGCATATGGGGATATCAATTTGGCCATCGATTCAATGAAAGTTGGTGCAGTTGATTTTGTTGTAAAGCCTTGGGATAATAAGAAAATGCTGGCCACAATTATGTCTGCATATAAGCTAAATAAATCGAAACAAGAAATCTCTCTACTTAAAAACAAACAACAAACCCTTATACAAGAAATAGATCAATCTTTCTCAGAAATTATTGGCGTATCAGAACCGATTAAAGAACTGCTCGATATAATTGATAAAGTGGCTAATACCGATGCTAATATTTTAATTCTTGGAGAGAATGGAACAGGCAAAGAAGTTATTGCTAGAGCCATTCATCGGAAATCTGATCGTTCTAAAAATTTATTTATTAATGTAGATTTAGGTGCTATTCACGATAACTTATTTGAATCAGAATTGTTCGGTCACATGAAAGGAGCCTTTACAGATGCAAAAGACGATCGAGCAGGAAGATTTGAAGTAGCCAATGATGGCACCCTATTTTTAGATGAAATTGGAAATCTATCCTTACCCCTGCAATCAAAGTTGTTAACCGCTATTCAGAAAAAAGAAATAATACCTATAGGTTCTAACAAATCCATACCGGTCAATATCCGACTAATTTGCGCCACCAATATGCCTTTAAAAGAAATGACTGATAAAAATGAATTTCGTCAGGATTTGTATTTTAGAATAAATACCGTAGAAATTCATGTACCACCTCTTCGCGATAGATTAGAAGATATTCCGTTAATTTCAAATCACTTTCTTGAAATCTACCAAAGAAAGTACAAAAAGGCTGAAATGAAAATAAGTTCCGATGCATTTAAGAAACTAAAAAAGTATACATGGCCTGGTAACATTAGAGAACTTCAGCACGTAATTGAAAGATCGGTAATTATGAGTAATAGTAATGTATTAAATTCATCGGATTTTGTTTTAAATATAAGCGAAAGTTCATCTTTACGCGCAAATAACTTAAACTTAGAGGAAGTTGAAAAACAAACCATAGAACATGCCTTGAAGAAAAATAATTTTAATGTCAGTGCTGCAGCCAAAGAACTTGGACTAGGCAGAACTACCATGTATCGAAAAATGACAAAATATGGATTATAAAAATTTTAGATTTGGCATTATTATTAGAACATTGCTTTTAGCCATTTCTATATTCGTTACAATATTCTCTTCATACCAGCATGAATGGTATCTTACAACCATTGCTTCAGGGATATTAACTCTTGTATTCCTTATAGATATAATTCGATATGCCGAAAAGTATAAGAGGGGATTAAGTGATTTTCTTGTATCCATAAAATCGCGCGATTTTATTAGCTCTTCAGATTCTGTTTCTGATAAAAAAACAAAAGATATTCTTAAAGAAGCTTATCATGCAATTATGCAAGAGTTTCAAAAAATTAGAATTGAAAAGGAAGTTCAGTATCACTACCTGAAAACATTGGTTGAGCATGTTCGCATTGCATTAATGAGTTATGATGAAACAGGAAGAATTCAATTTATTAACAAAACAGCAACTGATTTAACACATTTAAATAATACAAGTAATATCAAGCAAATAAAAAATCTGAATCCAAATCTTTACCATTTAATTCAAAGATTAAATTCAGGAGAAAGTGAACTAATTAAAATAAAGGCCGACGATCATTTATTGCATCTTTCGATTTATGCAACTGAAATAAAAATTCAAAATAATCTAATTAAACTAATCTCTTTTCAAGATATAAAGCAGGAATTAGATTACCAGGAACTTGAATCATGGCAGAAGTTAATACGGGTTTTAACGCACGAAATAATGAATTCGGTAACACCTATCTCTTCCTTAAGTGAAGCAATCAATGAATCGTTTGATAAAATGAATGATCAGTCGGAAATGGCGGATTTACCTGATAGTGATTATGAAGATATGATTGCTAGTTTAAGAACGATTGAAAGCAGAAGTAAGGGTTTACTCAAGTTTGTTTCATCCTACAAGCAATTAACTCGATTACCTAAGCCAGACTATAAAGAAGTAAATTTAATTGAGCTAATAAACCATTCTAAAACATTGTTAAAGCAAAAGATTAAAGATTCCAGGATTCGTTGTGAAGTAATATCTGAATGCGATACAGTAAATTGCTTTATTGATTACGATCAGATAGAACAGGTTATTATAAATCTTTTAATAAATTCCATTGATGCTGTAAAATCAGTGGAAAATCCTGAAATACGAATAAGCGTATCGCAAGATCAGATAAACAAACCAAGAATTATCATTACTGATAATGGAGCGGGTATTGATGCTGAAGAAATAGATAAAATTTTTATTCCTTTTTATACAACAAAAAAAGAAGGTTCAGGAATTGGATTAAGTTTATCGCGTCAAATTATGCATTTGCATAAGGGTACAATTCAAGTATATTCAGATGCTCAAAAGGGTACAGAATTTATTTTAGAGTTTTAGCCAGATTTCTTCTCTTTCGATTTTCTTAATTCGGCAATAATCTGCTCAAGATGTTCAACCTTTCGGCTTGATTCTTCTTGTGTTGCCTCAAGCTCTTCCATATTTTGTCTCATTTCTTCTTCCCTGGAAGCAATTTCTTCGGCCTGCACTTTCGTTTTTTCCAACAATAATTTTGTTTTATTATTAATTTCTACGCTTGCAATAGAAGATGCAACGCTTTCTGCAGATTGAGTTAAATAATCAATGGTGTGCTCATCGAAAACTTCGAAAGAAGCTAATTCAATTACACCATAAAGTTCATCATTTATAACAAGTGGAACTAAAATTAAATTACGTGGATTAGATTTGCCAAGTCCGGAAGTAATATTGATATAGTCTTCAGGTATATCGGTAATATCTGTTATTTGCTTCTCATAAGCACATTGACCAATTAGTCCTTCTCCTATTTCTATCTTTTTTGTCAAATATTTTCTTCTATCGTAAGCATAACTTGAACTTAATTCTAATATCTTGCCCTTATCACCATCAGTTAATATAATAAATCCTCCCTGGTTTGCATTAATATAATTGATAATTGTTCTTAAAATGTTAAAATACAATTCACTGGTATCGTCATAATTTGATCTTAAAACATTCCCTAGCTCTGCCAAACCCTTTATCACCCAGTTTCGTTTTTGTTCCTGCAACTTTTGAATTTCATTTTGTTTGGTTACTTCATTCAAATTATCGCGCATAGATAATAAGGCTTGTCCTAGTTTTCCTTTATTATTTAAATCTAAGTTAGAATCAAGTTCGTTTCTTCCAATTTTTTCAGTAAATAACACTGTTTCTTTAATGGTGGAGCCTATTCCTTCTATACCTCGAACTATATCCCCAATCTCATAATTATCAAGAACTTAAAAGTTACTATCTAAATTGTAATTGCCATTTTCAAGAATTTTAATGTTATCTTTCAATTTCTCTATAGGATTTGTTATTCTATAGCTAATAAAGTTTGCAATAATAATAGATCCGAATAGTCCCGTCAGCATGATAAGATAAATCATAATATTCTTTTGACGAAACATGGTTTCAGTCTGACTCGAAATGATGGTTATATTATTCTCTATTTTACCGTTATAAACCATTAAATCGTCGATGATATCATTTATTTGAGCAATTTCCTGATTTTTAGATTGATCAATAACTACAACTCCAGATCTATTTGTAAGAAAAGATAAGTTTTCAATTGTATATAATGTATTATTTATTTCTTTGACGCGTGATCTCAACCATATATTATGATCTTCCAAATATTGAACTGATCGTTTTAATTTGTTAATATTCTGAACTATCTCATCTCTCGAACTAGCATACTGTAATTTGTTCTTTAATAATTTTATTAGTGAGTTGTTGCAATTTTGTATTGTATACAGACTCTGAAACTGAAATTCTCTTTTTTTAATTTCCGAATAAGTAAAAAGTACATAAACAGAGAATAAAACAATCATGATTGAAACCAATAAAAAGGCCAAATATGATTTCTGTCTAATTTTGAGGTTCTTATTAAGTCTGTTAACTATTGGGTTAAAATATAATTTTCTAATAAATTTCATTAAATATTAAGGTATTTTATGTTTAATTATAGCATAACGCCCTCATGTAAATTTAAATAATTAATAATTAATTAATACATTCGAGATACAAAGAATTCATTGATCTATATCAACATAAATTATGGTTGTCATCAATGATTTAATCTTAAATTATAGAATTAGTAATTTGAAATATTTTAATTGATTTATATCTTAGTGTTGACCAAAAATCAAACATAAGATGGCATTATCAATTGAAGATCAGGATTTAAATCGATTTATAATGGTTGGTGATCG
>PKTC01000517.1 GCA_002869305.1 Marinilabiliales bacterium | reverse complement strand
ATGCGAACATGATGTCTGCAATAACTGGTGTTAAAATAAATTCTCAAGAATTATTAAAAATTGGTGAACGAATCTGGAACCTTGAAAAGCTATTTAATTTACGCGAAGGGTTAACGAGAAAGGACGACTCCTTGCCTGCTCGACTTCTGAATGAAGCATTTGAATCAGGACATTCCAAGGGAATAAAAGTTAACCTTGAACCTCTTTTAGACAGTTATTATGAATTGCGGGGTTGGGATCATGAAGGATATCCGCTGGAGAAAAAATTAGAAGAACTTGATCTTATAAAAGAAGGTGAAAGTATAAAATAAGAGAAAATATAACCATTCAATAATCCTTTATAAACTTTATGAAGGATTATTTTTTTCTACTAACCACATAATTAACTAGCTCAATCATTGCGCCTTTGGATTCATTATCTGGAATTTCATTTAACATCGAAAGTGCTTTTTCTTTGTATTCTTCCATTTTTTCTGCAGTATAATCTAAGCCGCCATTTTGAATTACGAAATCTATCACTTCCTGAACTTTTTTCTTGTTTTTATTGTGTCGCTTTACAATGCTGAGTATTCTTTTTTTATCAGCGCCAGAGGCTTTATTTAAGACATGTATAATGGGTAGAGTGAGTTTTTTCTCTTTTATATCATTACCGGTAGGTTTTCCAATACTACCATTATTCTGATAATCCAATAAATCATCTTTAATCTGAAATGCCATTCCAACATATTCGCCAAACACTCTCATCTTTTCTACCATTGTATCATCAGCACCTGTTGATTTTGCACCACAAGCAGTACATGCAGCAATTAATGCAGCTGTTTTTTTGCGAATAATATCAGAGTAAATCTCTTCGGTAATGTTTAATTTTCTCGATTGCTGAATTTGTAATAGCTCTCCTTCACTCATTTCCTTCACGGCAACCGAAACAATTTTTAGCAATTCATATTCATTATTATCAACTGCCAGCAAAAGACCTTTTGATAGTAAATAATCGCCTACTAAGACGCTAATTTTCGATTTCCACAAAGCATTTATTGAAAAGAATCCTCGGCGCTCATATGCTTCGTCTACCACATCATCATGAATTAAAGTTGCTGTATGCAGTAATTCGATTAAGGCTGCAGCAGTATAGGTCGATTCTTTAACATCGTTTTGAATCATTTTTGAAGTTAGGAATACGAACATGGGTCGCATTTGCTTTCCTTTTCTACGAAGAATATAATTCATAATTACATTCAATAAGGGAACTTTTGTTTGCATGGAGGAGCGGAAAAAAGGTTCAAATTTTTCCATTTCCTTGTTAATGGGAGCTTTTATTTTATCAACTACTGACATAACTGTTAATTAATTCTTCAAATATAGTAATTATATCCCGGTTGAAATTTAATAAATACGTTTATTGGTGTGAAACATTATTAGCTATTTGCCTGTTCATCCTAAAATTTTAAATTTAGCATAAACATTAGAAAAATTTGCTAATTCACTCATGTTCATATCTAAATATGCAAAATCATGATTATTATCAGTATTTTAAAATAATATATTTATATATTTGCATTTGTCTAATTAACCAAAATATTATTGAAGACAATGGACTTTAAAGATTTGACAACTGAACAGTTAGAAGAGGCAGCTAACATGTTAAAAGCAATTGCACATCCCATGAGAATTGCAATTTTAGGATATTTAGAAGATGGGAAAAAATTAACAGTAACTGAAATTCACGAATTACTAAAAATAGAACAATCTACTACTTCACATCATCTTGGAATTTTAAAAGATAAAGGTGTTTTGTGCTCAAAGAGAGAAGGTAAGAACACTTATTACTTTCTAAAGCATGCGAACCTAAGCAATATTGTGAATTGTGTAAGTAAATGTACAATGGGTTAGTATACCTACTTAAATAATATTAAACCATTCAATTCATTTTGAATGGTTTTTCTTTTCATTAAAATTCAACAATTGTATCGTATCTTTGTATTAAGATATTAAATAGTTCAAAATGACAAAGATCAGGGTAACTAAAGAGTTTAATTTTGAAATTGCACATGCCTTATGGAATTATGATGGTCCATGTGCTAATATACACGGTCATTCGTATCGAATGTTTGTTACCGTTATAGGTGAGCCAATTAACGACGATTTAAATCCTAAAAATGGAATGGTAATTGATTTTGGTGATTTGAAAAAGATTGTCAACGAAGAAATTGTGAAGCCAATGGATCATGCAATAACTCTAAATCGCAAAGCATTTAGTTGTCTTGATCTTAAAGACAATCAAATGTTTAACAAACAGTACATTGTTGATTATCAGCCAACCTGTGAAAATATGGTAATTGATTTTGCGGCAAAAATCCAGAAAAAATTACCTGTCCATCTTACATTGTTTAGTCTAAAACTCCACGAAACAGCAACCTCTTTTGCCGAATGGTATGCATCTGACAATGATCAATAAACAATGATCAATGTTTATTTTTCACGAAAAAAAACAAAATCCAATTTACAGAGGTTGAATCATTTTATTTGTTGTTTGTGTTCTTATTTTGCTTAATTTAGGGCTTCCAATATACTATTTGTATTTGAAGTTTTTACCTTAATTTAAACTTTATCATATGTCAAAAAACCTTTACTTACTAGACGCTTATGCATTAATTTATCGCTCTTATTATGCCTTTATAAAAAATCCACGATATAATTCAAAAGGTCAAAATACTTCTGCAATTTATGGCTTTGTCAATACATTACTCGATTTAATTGCAAAAGAAAACCCAACACATATCGCAGTTGTTTTTGATCCACCTTATCCAACTTTCAGACACGAAATGTATAAAGAATATAAAGCGAACCGAGAAGCCACACCTGAAGATATTAAGCTTTCGATTCCATATATAAAAAAATTGATTGATGGTTTTAGAATTCCTGTTATTGAAGTTGCAAGCTACGAAGCTGATGATGTAATAGGTACATTAGCCAAGCAAGCAGAAAAGGAAGGGTTCACAACTTACATGATGACTCCAGATAAAGATTACGGACAGCTTGTTTCCGATAACATTTACATGTTAAAACCTGCACGCGGAGGAAATGACATGGAGGTTGTTGATAAACAAAAAATTTGTGCTAAATATAAAATAAAAGACCCTGTTCAGGTAATTGATATCCTGGGATTAATGGGCGACAGCTCTGACAATATACCCGGAGCTCCAGGGATTGGAGAAAAAACGGCTATGAAATTAATAGAACAATATGATAGCATTGAGAATCTTTACAATCATATTGACGAAATCAAGGGAAAGCAAAAAGAAAAGCTTGAAGAAAATAAGGAACAAGTGCTGCTTTCCAAAGAACTTGCTACAATTAAATTGGACGTGCCCGTTCAAATCGATCCGATAAGTTTAACGCTTGACGATCCTGACGAAGAAAAACTCACAAAACTATTTGAAGAATTAGAGTTTAAAACCATTGCGCGTCGCATATTTCAAAAAGAAATTGTCTCCACACCCGCCTCAAGTGTAATGCAAGGTTCCTTATTTGGAGATACAGAAATTGAAAAAAAAGAATCTGAATTTATCGATATATCAACGGTTGAACACGATTACCAACTCGTTGATACTCTGGAAAAAAGAAAAGACTTAATTGAGCAGCTTGCAAATCAAAAAGAGTTTTGTTTCGATACAGAAACAACTGGTTTGAACCCACTTACAGCTGAAATTGTTGGCCTTGCATTTTCTTTTAGAAGCCACCATGCCTTTTATATTCCATTTCCTGCTGATTTGGATGCAGCAAAAGAATTGTTCGAAGAATTTAGAGTGGTTTTAGAAAACCAAAAAATTCGTAAAATAGGGCAAAATATTAAATACGATATTTCTATTTTAAAGCAGTACAGCATAGATGTAAAGGGAGATATTTTCGATACTATGATTGCGCATTATCTTATGCAACCCAGTTTGCGACATAATCTAAATTACTTGTGTGAACAGTATTTAGGATACAAAACCATCAGCATTGAAGAGCTGATTGGCAAAAAAGGAGCTAAACAAGATTCCATGAGAAACGTGCCAGCAGAAAGAATTACTGATTATGCCTGTGAAGATGCTGATTTAACTTTTCAGTTAAAAGAAATTTTTGAACCCGAACTGGAAAAAAACTATTTGGATAATTTGGCTTTATCTCTTGAAATGCCATTAATTCCCGTTTTAGCTGAAATGGAGCAATCAGGAATTAAAGTTGACACTAACGCATTAAATGAGTTTGCCAAAGAACTTAATAAAGAACTTATTAAGATAGAAGAAAAAATATTAAAACAATCGGGTGTTCAGTTTAATATATCCTCACCAAAACAGTTGGGCGAAGTTCTTTTCGATCATATGAAATTGGATCCCAATGCCAAAAAAACGAAAACCAAACAATACTCTACCAGCGAAGACACCCTGCAAAAACTTT